>DATMKC010000263.1:0-9220 GCA_035553555.1 Egibacteraceae bacterium
GCGGTGGCGGCCGCGACCGCGGGGGACGCCGCCCAGGAGCCGGCCGAGGACCCGACCGAGGACGAGCCCACGGAGGAGCCGACGGACGAGCCGACGGACGAGCCCACGGAGGAGCCGACGGACGAGCCGCGCGAGCGGCCCACGCGGCGGCCCGCGCCCCGGCGGTGATCTCGTCGCGCGCGGGGGCCGGCCGGCGCGGAGTTGACCTATACCCCCTAGGGGTATAAAGTCCTCTCGTCGTCAACCGAGAGGAGTTCCGCCATGCGCCGTCCGCCCGCTCCCGTCGTCTCTGTCGTCGCGCTCGCCCTGCTGGTCGCGGGCTGCGGCTCCCCGGAGCCCGCCGCGAGCGACGGCCACGACCATGCGGAGAACTCCCCCGTGGTCGACGGCGCGCGCGAGCTCGCGGTCACCGGCAAGGATCTGCGCTTCACGCCTGCCCGGCTCGAGGTCGCCGCCGGCGAGGACGTGACCATCGTGTTCACCGCCGCGGACGTGGCACACGACTTCACCATCGAGGGCGCCGGCGTGCACGTCGGCGCCGCGGCGGGCCAGACCGCCAGGGGCGGGCTGCGCATCGACGAGCCGGGCACGTACACGTTCGTCTGCACGGTTGCGGGTCACGCCACGGCGGGCATGACGGGCACATTGACCGTCACGGAGGCATGAGCATGGAGGGCCACGCCGGCCACGCCGGCCACGTGGACCATGCCGGCCACGTGGACCACGCCACGATGTTCCGTGCGAAGTTCTGGCTGGCGCTCGCGCTGTCGATCCCGGTGGTCGCGACCAGCCACATGGTCCAGGAGTGGTTCGGCTACCACCTCGCGTTCCCGGGCGCCGGCTGGGTCGCGCCGCTGCTCGGCACCGTCGTGTTCCTGGTCGGCGGGTCGCCGTTCCTCAAGGGCGGCCTGGGCGAGCTGCGCGGGCGCCGGCCGGGGATGATGCTGCTGATCTCGCTGGCGATCTCCGTGGCCTTCCTGGCGAGCCTTGCCACCACGGCGGGGCTGCTGGAGCTGGACTTCTGGTGGGAGCTCGTCCTGCTGATCGACGTGATGCTCCTGGGGCACTGGCTGGAGATGCGCGCCATCGGGCAGGCCCGCGGCGCCCTGCGGGCGCTGGCCGAGCTGCTGCCGGACGACGCCGAGCTGGTGCGCGACGGCGAGGTGGTCACGGTGCCGATCGCCGACTTGCGGGCCGGTGACGTGGTGCTGGTGCGGCCTGGCGCGCGCGTGCCCGCCGACGGCACCGTGGTGGAGGGGGCGGCGGCCGTCGACGAGTCCATGATCACCGGCGAGTCACGGCCGGTGCTGCGCGGCGAGGGCGCCAGGGTCGTGGCCGGCACCGTGGCCACCGACTCGGCCCTCCGCGTCCGCGTGGAGGCGGTCGGCGAGGAGACGGCGCTCGCGGGCATCCAGCGCCTGGTGGCCGAGGCCGAGCGGTCGCTCTCGCGCGCGCAGGTGCTCGCCGACCGCGCCGCCGCTCTGCTGTTCTACGTCGCCGTCACCGCCGGCGTGCTGACGCTGTCGGTGTGGTGGGGGATCGGCCGGCCCGACGCCGCGGTGACGCGCACGGTGACGGTGCTGGTGATCGCCTGCCCGCACGCGCTGGGCCTGGCGATCCCCCTGGTCACCTCGATCGCGACCTCGCGCGCCGCCCGGGAGGGCCTGCTGATCAAGGACCGCATGGCGCTGGAGCGCATGCGCACCGTCGACACGGTGCTGTTCGACAAGACCGGCACGCTGACGCGGGGGCGTCACGCGCTGGCCGGTGTGGCCGCCGCCGACGGGGACGAGGACGGCGCGCTGGCGCTGGCCGCCGCGGTGGAGGCCGACAGCGAGCATCCGCTGGCCCGGGCGATCGTCGCGGCGGCGCGCGAGCGCGGCCTGCGCGTGCCGGCCGCGTCGGGCTTCCGATCCAACCCCGGCCTGGGGGTCGAGGCGACCGTGGGCGGCCGGGACCTGGCATTGGGCGGGCCGAACCTGCTGCGCGAGCGCGGCCTGGCACTGCCCGAGTCGCTGCGCCCGCACACGGACCGCTGGAGCGAGCGCGGCGCCGCCGTGCTGGCGCTGGTGCAGGGCGACCGCGTGCTCGCCGTGCTGTCCACCGAGGACGAGGTGCGCGAGGAATCCCGGGAGGCCGTCGCCGCGCTGCACGACCTGGGTGTGCGCACGGTGCTGATCACCGGCGACGCCCGCCAGGTGGCCGACGCCGTGGCCGCGGAGCTGGGCATCGACGAGGTCTTCGCCGAGGTGCTGCCGCAGGACAAGGACGCGGCCGTGCGCGCCCTGCAGGAACGCGGCGAGCGCGTCGCGATGGTGGGCGACGGCGTGAACGACGCGCCGGCGCTGGCACGGGCCGACGTCGGCATCGCCATCGGCGCGGGCACCGACGTGGCCATCGAGTCCGCGGGCGTGGTCCTGGCCTCCGACGACCCCAGGGCGGTGGTCGCCGTGCTGCGCCTGTCGCGCGCGAGCTACCGCAAGATGCTGCAGAACCTGTGGTGGGCCGCCGGCTACAACGTCGTGGCCATCCCGCTGGCCGCCGGGGTGCTGTCGTGGGCCGGGATCGACATCGCGCCGGCGCTGGGCGCCGTGCTCATGAGCGTGTCGACCATCGTGGTGGCCGCCAACGCGCAACTGCTGCGCCGAGCGGAGCTCTGAGGGTTTCGGCGGGTGCCCGCGCGGTGAGGAAGCGCGGCGACGTCCCACCGTGGAGGCCGCCATGCAGTTGCGCTACCAAGCCGATCGCCTGCACCACGCCGAGGAGCTCGACCGCGGGGTCGGCGTCATGGAGCTCCTCACCGCCCGCCTGTTCCGCCGCGACCGGCGCCTGCTGGACGCGCTGCACGGCACCTGGCTGGGGCACCCGCTGCACCCGGTGCTGGTCGACCTGCCCATCGGCTTCTGGACCTCGTCGATGGTGCTGGACCTGCTGGGCGGGGAGCGCACCGCGGCGGCGTCGCGTCAGCTCGTCGGCGCGGGCGTGCTCGCCGCGCTCCCGGCCGCGCTCACCGGACTGAAGGACTGGGACTCGCTGGGGCAGGAGCGCGCGGCCAAGCGCGTCGGCTACGTCCACGCCGTGAACAACGGCGTCGCGCTGGCCGCCTACGCGCTGTCGTGGCTGGCCCGCCGCCGTGGCAGCCGCGGCGCCGGCGTGGCCCTGGGGGTGGTGGGCTCCGCGTTCGCCACGATGGGCGCCTACCTGGGCGGCCACCTGTCCTACCGCCAGGGCATCGGCGTGGACCACACCGTCGGCGAATCCGCCCCCGGGGGCTGGACGCGCGTGATCCGGGCGGACGAGCTGGGCGACCACGAGCTGACGCACGCCACCGCCGGCGACGCGCACGTCGTGCTGTACCGCAGCGGCGAGCACATCGGCGCGCTCGCGGCGCACTGCTCCCACCTCGCCGGGCCGCTGCACGAGGGCCGGCTGGTCGACAAGGACGGCGAGGCGTGCGTGCGCTGCCCCTGGCACGGCAGCACGTTCTCCTTTCGCGACGGCCGCGTGGTGCACGGGCCGGCCACGGCGCCGCAGCCCGGCTACGAGGCGCGCGTCGCCGACGGCTGGGTGGAGGTCAAGGCCAAGCCCGTGCCCAAGTCCTCCAACGGCCAGATCGGCCTGGAGGCCCTCGCCGGCGGCTGACGCGCGCGTACGCGCATTTCCCCCGTGGTGCTCGCCACCGGGGGAGCTTTCTCCTCCCTCGCGGCGGTTTCCCCACGGTTGCGCATTGACGATTCCGGGCCCGTGACGATTTCGTGCCTGTACGCGGCGATGGCATCGCCATGTCAGGAGGGGGAAGGCGTGGACGAGCGCGAGAAGCATGCGCCCGACGACGAAGTGGGCGGCACGTTCGGGATGTGGATCAACAAGCGCACCGTGGAGGTCCTGGAGATCCCGTTCCGCCACCGGCTGGTCGCCCAGCCCGGAGGCTGGCGGCTGGAGGCGCTGGAGGCCGGCAAGCTCGTCGCCCGCTTCGGCAACCGCCCCGAGCGCATGGACCTCGACCAGGGCGACTACGTGCTGTCCAGCGGCGACGATTTCTACGTGTCGCTGCAGCGCCGCAAGGACGGCAGGCCCGAGGGCCCGCAGCGTGACCGCGCCGGCGACCGGCCCGGCGAGCCCGGCGTGGAACGTCCGCTGCGAGACGGTGCGGCGGCGGGCAGCGAGCCGGAGGTCGGGTGACATGGGGCTCCAGGAGGTGCTGCAGGGCGTGCTCGACGGGCTCGCCATCCAATTGACCGGCTCCGACACGCCCCAGCCCGGGGCGCTCGTGGGCGCCAAGATCGTCCCGCCGCTCGGCGAGCTCGACGTGACCGACGTGGTGGAGGGCGACGTCAGCCTGACCTGGCTCACCAAGGACGTGCTGTTCGGCAACGAGGAGCTGCTCGGGGCGCCGTCCGTGTCCGCGATCAACTCGGCGAGCACCGGCGGCCGCCCGGAGGTCACCGACCTCGGCAGCCTCGTCGCCCTGCCCGGCGTGCCCGGGCTGGTGGGTCAGCTTGCCGGCACGCTCCCGCTGTCGTCGGGGGCCACCGTCCCGGTGCAGGCGACCATCACGTGGCAGGTCCTCGACGAGGACGGCCGGACGGAACTGCCGCCGTCGGAGTACCGCATCCCCGGCGGCGCCAACTCGCCCACGGTGCAGGTCGCGTTCGCGCCCGGCACGCACGAGCTGACCGGCAGCGGCACCATCCCGGCGCCGCGGCGGCGCCACCTCAGCGCGACGGTGACGCTGACCGCCAACGGCATCCCGGCGGGGCCCAGGACGCTGCCGCCCGTGCCGGTGCTGGTGCCGTCGCTGCCCATCCCGACCGTGCTGGCGATGTTCCTGCACACGAACTTCCAGGCGCGATCCGGTGACGACGACGGCGCCGTCCTCGTGGTCGTGCCGGCCAGTTCGCCGCTGCGCAGCGTCCAGCAGCTCACCAGCACGCTGTCCACCCTCCAGGGCGTGATCGGCAACCTCACGGCGTTCGGCTCGTTCGCCGCGTTCGCGCTCGGCCTCAGCGAGCTGGTCGGCGCCCTGTCCGCGCAACCGCACGTGCAGTTCCGCGCCGCCGACAGCATCGGCAATCTCAACGACATCACGCTGATCCAGCGGTCCTGGTACGAGAACGACACCGAGGCGGAGGACGAACTGAGCTCGCTGATCCTGATCGGACGCGAGGGCCGGGGCGTGCGGTGCTCCAACGCCCGCGGCCAGGACGACGACGAGGGGCAGTTCACCGTCCGGACCGGATCCAGCCTGCTGGCCATCATCCGCAGCCTGCACAGCGCGAGCCCGGCGGCCGAGGGCGGGACGATCGTCGTGGACCGCGCGCCTCCGGGCGGCTGGTGGAACCCGGACCAGTTCGGCGACGAGCTGTCCTCCATCACGTTCATGTCGTGACCGGCGGCCGCGGCCGGTTGACGGTGGTGGTGCCCGCGCCATGGTGCGACCTGGCGGTGTGGCGAGTCCGTGCCGGCCAGGCCGCCGGAGGCGTGAACGAGCCCATCGAGGTGCCGGCGGGCCCCACGCGGGTCGTCATCGACGCCGACGTGACGCTGCCGGCCGTGCGCGCGGGCGCCGCCCTGCGGCTGTCCGTCGACGTGCCGTCCGGCGGCGCTGTCCGCCTGCACCCTCCGCTGTTGCCCTATCGTGCGCTGCCTGACGCAGACGGTGGCTGAGCGGGAGGAGCAAGGACCATGGTGGAAGGCACTGGGGCGCAGGGCCCCCGGGCGGCGCTCGTGACGGGCGGTTCCAGCGGCATCGGCCTCGCGCTGGCGCGCATGCTGGGCGAGGAGGGCTACGCGCTGACGGTGTCGGCCCGCCGGGAGGACAAGCTCAAGGCGGCGGCCGAGGAGCTGCGCGCCGAGGGCCTGGAGGTCATCGAGGTGGCGGCCAACCTGGGTGAGGAGGACGAGGTCCAGCGCGTCGTCGCGGCGCACCGCGAGCGCTACGGCCGCCTGGACGTCCTGGTGAACAACGCCGGGGTGGGCATCGGCGCGAACGTCGCGGAGATCTCCACCAAGAAGATGGACCTGCAGCTCAACCTGAACCTGCGCTCGGCGATCCTGTTCTACCGCGACTGCATGGACATGCTGCGGGCGTCCGCGGCCGAGCACCGCCGCACGCAGGTGTGGAACACCGCGTCGATCGCCGGCAAGCGCGGCGAGGCCTGGCTGTCGGTGTACTCGGCCACCAAGGCGGGACTGGTGGGATTCACCCAGGCGATGAACAAGGAGTTGGCCGGTGACGGCATCCGCTCCACGGCGCTGTGCCCGGCCTTCGTGGACACGCCGATGACGGACTTCGTGAAGGGCGCCGTGGCGGCCGACGACATGATCCGGCCGGAGGACATCGCGGAGCTGTGCCGGGCGCTGCTGCGGCTGTCGCCCGCCGCGGTGATCCCGGAGATCATGGTGGTACGCCCCGGCGACCAGATGTAGGGGTCACTGCACGTAGCGCTCCACCAGCTCCTCCGGGCGCGCCTCGGCCTCGCCGGGGTCCTGGCCCGCGCCGCGCTTGGCCCGCCGCTGCCGCAGCAGGTCCCAGCACTGGTCGAGGTCGCGCTCCAGCGCCGCCAGGCGCTCCCGGTCCTTTGGGTCCAGCGCGGCCTCGCCCTGCTCGCGCAGTGCCTCCTCGCGCTCGACCAGCTCATGGATGCGGCTCAGGATCTCGCGGTCGTCCATGGGGGCGACCCTTCCCGGTGGCCTTCGCCGTCATGCCGGCGTGAGGTTGAGATTCCAGGCGCGGGGCATCCTGCCCGCGGCATATGGCGATCCATGGGCGGGCCGAGATCTCGGACGTCGCGACCCTCGCGCGCGACGTGGCATCCGCGCGCGACCAGTTGCAGGCGCTGCTGGAGGGCCGCTGGCCCGGTGACGTGGACCTCGCGCTCATCGCGGTCCACGAGGCGCTGATCAACGCCGACCGCCACGGCGCCGGCATCCGCCACGCCACGGCGCGGCTGGAAGGCGACCGGGTCGTCGTGGAGATCGCCGACTACGGCGCCGGCTTCGACCACCGCGGCTACGTGGCCAGCCAGCCCGACCTGCTGGCCGAGCGCGGCCGCGGCCTGTGGGTGATCCATCAGATCGCGTGCCAGTTCGAGCTCGTCCACGAGGCCGAGGGCAGCCGCGTCGTCATGGTGTTCACGCCCGGCACGTTGGGGGTCCAGGCGCCGGAGCCGGACCGCCCCCCGCTGCCGGACGTCGACGCCGTGGCCCAGAGCCTCATCCGCGCGTTCGGCGCGGCCGTGGCCATCGTGGACCGCAACCTGGTGATCCGGGCCGCATGGGGTGACGTGGAGGGACTGCTGGGGCTCACGATGGAGGACGTGCTGGAGCGTGACGCCCGCGGCCTCACGGCGGAGCTGAAGACCCGGTTCCAGGACCCGCAGCGCTACGAGCAGCGCATCCTGGACGTCTACGCGCAGCCGGACCAGGTGTCCGAGGACGTGTTCGTCCGGCGGGACGGGCGCATCGTGCGCCGCCACAGCGTGCCGTTCACGTCCCGGGGCCAGCACTGGCGGCTGATCAGCTACATCCCCGTGGCCGAGCAGACCCAGGTCGTCGCCGCCGTGCAGCGCTCGCTGCTGCCGGACCTGCCGGAGTGGGACGGCCTGGAGGTCGCCGCGATCTACCACCCGGCCGAGGCGAGCTCCTTCGTCGGCGGGGACTTCTACGACTTCATCCAGCTCACCTCCGGCGCGCGCTGCGTGGTGGTCGGCGACGTCTCCGGGCGCGGGCCGGCGGCCGCGGCGACCAGCACGCACGTGCGCGCCTACCTGCGCGCCGCCCTGCGCAGCCACGGCGTGACCGCCGCCGTGGCGGATCTGGACGCCACGCTGGAGCACGAGCTGCCGGCCGAGCACTTCGTGACCCTGGCCATGTGCACCCAGGAGTCCGCCGGCGTGTGGACGCACACCAACTGCGGCCACGTTCCGGCTTTGCTGCTGCGCGACGGCGCGGTCAAGGAGCTCGGCGGCCGCGGCGGCGCGCTGGGCATCGCCCTGCCCGCCGAGTGGCCGCGCGAGCCGTTCGTCCTGCAGCCGGACGACGTGCTGCTGCTGTACACGGACGGGATCGTCGACGCCGGGCGGCGCGAGCGCCGCTACGGCGCCGAGCGGCTCGCCGACTCCCTGCGGGAGCTGGGCGGGCTGCCGCCCCGGGAGCTGGTCCGGGCGCTCGACGAGCGCGTGCACTCCTTCGCCGCGAACCCGCTCGCCGACGACCATGTCCTCGTCGCGGTGCGCCGCACGCGGCCCCGGCCCGAGCTGGACGACCAGCGGGAGGAGCCGACATGACGGCTGTCGACTGGCAGGGCCGGCTGGGCCGCGTCCTGGAGACGGCGCGGGCACACGCCGAGGACGTGGACCGCCGGGCGCGCTTCCCGCGCGAGGTCGTCGACGCGCTCGGCGACGCGGGCCTGCTCGGGCTCACCGTGCCGGAGGAACTCGGTGGGCTCGGCGGCTCGTTCGCGGAGGCGTACGAGGTGCTCGTGCGCCTGGCCGAGCGCTGCGCGTCCAGCGGGATGATCCTGACCATGCACTACGCGGCGCTCGCGGTGCTGCGCGAGGCCGGCGGGGGACGGTTCGACGCGGTCCTGCGCGAGGCGTCCGCCGGCCGGCACCTGTCCACGCTGGCGCTGTCGGAGAAGGCCACGCGCAGCAGCTTCTGGATCTCCATGGGCGAGGCCAAGCGCCTGCCGGACGGCGCCACGCGGATCACGGTCGACAAGTCGTTCGTCACCAGCGCCGGGCCGGCGACGAGCTACGTGGTCTCCACGGGCAGCGCGGAGCGCGCCCATCTGGGGGAGAGCGACCTGTGGCTGGTCAGCGCCGGGCAGCAGGGTGTGGAGGTCCTGGACTGGTGGCAGGGTTCGGGCCTGCGCGGCAACTCCAGCGCGCCGATGCGCTTCGACTGCGAGCTGCCGCCGGAGTGCGCCGTGTGCGAACCGGGCTCCGGCGTGGACGTCATCCTGGGCACCGTGGTCCCGTGGTTCCAGCTCGGCGCCTGCGCGGTCTCCGTCGGTGTGGCCCGCGCGGCGGTGGAGTTCGCCCGCGCGCACGTCACCGGCACGGTCCTGGAGCACCTCGGCCAGCGCCTGGTCGACCAGCCGGTGGTCCGGCACACGCTCGGCCGGCTCTTCGCGCGGGTCGACTCCGTGGACGGCTTCGGCCGCGCCACGGCCCGCGACCTGTCCGACGGGCGCGCCACCATGACCCAGGTCCTGGAG
>DATMKC010000264.1:0-4219 GCA_035553555.1 Egibacteraceae bacterium
GGGTCCACCGGCGCCACGTTGGCCGCCTCCCCGGCGGCGACAAGGTCCGCGGCGACGTGCACGCTGGCGCGCGGCTTCGCGCGTAGCGCCAGCGCGGGCTCCTCATCCATCGCCACGACGTCCTCGGCCGCCACGACCGTCAGTCCGCCGGGGCTGCCCTGGCGGCGCAGCGCGTCGCCCACCTCGTCGGGGCGGCCGACGAGCACCACCGCGATGCCGTGCTCGGCATGGGCGCGCAGCGCGCCGGCCACGACGGCATCCGGCGCATGGTCGCCGCCCATCGCGTCGAGCGCGACGACCGGCCCGTCCACGGGCCGGTCAGTCCTCGATCTGGACGACCTGGCGGCCGGCGTAGTAGCCGCACGTGCCGCACGCGGTGTGCGGGCGGATCGGCGACTTGCAGCGGGCGCAGGACGCGCGCGCCGGCAGGGCGGCGCGCAGCCACTGGGCCTTGCGGGACCGCGTGCGGGACCGCGACTTCTTGCGCTTGGGAACAGCCACTTTCGAACGCTCCTGTCAGATCAAGCGCCGCCGTCGCCCCGCTCGACGTCCTCACCGTCGCCGCCGGTTGGCGGCAGGCGAAGCGCCTCGAGCGCGGCCCAGCGGGCGTCGGTGCTCGTGTCAGTGCAGTCGCAGGACGCCTCGTTGAGGTCGGTCCCGCAGGTGGGGCAGAGGCCCTTGCAGTCCTCGTCGCACACAGGACTGTACGGCAGCGCGGGCGCGAGCGCGTCCCGCACCAGCACGTCCAGGTCGATGCGCGCGTCGGCGATCTCGTAGCCGGCGTCCAGCTCGTCGTCCGGGTCGACCTCCGCCGGGTCCCGGAACAGCTCCACGACGTCCGTCTCGACGTCGGCGACGATGTCCTTCAGGCAGCGCCCGCACTGGGCCTCGACGCTGGTGGACAGCGTGCCCCGCACCAGGATCCCGTCGACCACGCTCTCCAGGACGCCCTCCAGCCGGACCGGCTGCTCCAGGCGCAGCAGCGGCCGGTCGAGGTCGTCCGGCGGCACCACCTCCAGCGCCAGGCGGCGCGACGCGCCAGGGCGGCCGACGAGGTCGGCGACCGAGAGGACGCGATCACTGCGAGAGGCGGTCATGGCGGGGAAAACGGCTCCAGCGGCCGACAGAGTCAGCCCAACGGGTCACGGACGGGTGCGGGCACGGCGAATCCCGGCCGCGGACAGCTGGGATCGACCGTCCAAGGTAGCAGCAGGCGCCGCGGCGGGCACACGCGCGGCCGGGCGCTCAGCTCAGGCTTGTGCTCACTCCCCCGGGCTCCCCGAGGCCTCGTGGTCGTAGAACTGCTGGGCCGGCGGCTGGGGCGTCAGCGCGCCCCACTCGCCGGTGTCGTCGTCCTCCTCGACGGCCGCGGCGGCCGACTCGGCCAGCTCGTCGCTGGCCAGGCGGCCGCGCAGCCGCTCGCGGCCCTTCTCCACGGTCCGCAGCGTCTTCTGCAGCGCGATCTCGAAGTTGGCGAGCTTGCCGTCGACGTAGTCCTCCGCCTCCAGGCGCAGGATCCGGGCCTGTTCCCGGGCGTCCTCAAGGATGCGCTCGGCCTCGCGGCGGGAGGCGCGCACCACCTCGGTGTCGCTGACCAGCCGCTGCTGCTCCGCCTGCGCGTCGGCGACCAGCTGCTCCGCCTCGCGCTGGCCCTGGGCCAGCAGTTCGTCGCGCTCCTTGAGCACCCAGCGGGCCTGGCGCATCTCCTCGGGCATGGCCGCCCGCAGGGCCGCCAGGAGCTCGTCGATCTCCCTGCGGTTGACCATCACCGACGCCGACAGCGGCACGGGGCGCGCCTCGGCGATCAGCTGCTCCAGATGCGAGATGTGGGACTCGACGTCCACGGGCGTGGGTCCTTTGGTCTACCGGGGAGCGGAAAGTCGCTCTCTGAGCCGTTCCGCCACCACGGGCGGCACGAAGTCGGACACGTCGCCGCCGAAGCGGGCGACCTCCTTCACCAGCGACGAGGAGAGGAAGGAGTATACGGGGCTGGTGGTCAGGAACAGGGTCTCGACGTCGCCCAGGCGCGAGTTCATCTGCGCCATCTGCAACTCGTACTCGAAGTCGCTGACCGCCCGCAGCCCCTTCACGATGAGCCGCACCCCCCGGTCGCGGCAGAAGTCGACGAGCAGCCCCTCGAAGCTCTCCACCTCCACGTTGCCCCAGGGCGCCGTGACCTCGCGCAGCAGCTCCATGCGCTCGTCGATGTCGAACAGCGGGCTCTTGCTCGCGTTGCGCAGCACCGCCACGACCAGCCGGTCGAAGCGCGAGGCGGCACGCTCCAGGACGTCCAGGTGACCGTAGGTCACCGGGTCGAAGCTGCCGGGACAGACCGCGGTGACGCTCACGAGTCCTCCTGTCGCCCGGCAGGGAGCGGTCCGCTCACCCGGAAATAGCGCAGCACGGTGTCACCGTACGAGCGCGCGCGCTCCCGCGCCAGCCAGCCGGGCGGGTCCGGATCGTCGGCGCGCCGGTCGCGCTCGACCACCACGAGCGCGTCCTCGGGCAGCGCTCCGGCCGCGGCGAGGTCGGCCAGGCACGCGAACAGCGCCTGCTGCGGCTCGTCGTAGGGCGCGTCGACGAGCACGAGGTCGAAGGGGCCGCCGCGCGGCTCCCGGCAGTAGCGGGCCACATCGGCGCGCACCACCTCCACGGCGCCGGCAAGGCCCGTGGCGGCGAGGTTGCGCTCGATCGCCTCCAGCGCGCGGCGGTCCTGCTCCACCAGCACGGCGCGCGCGGCGCCGCGCGACAGCGCCTCGATCGCCAGCGCGCCCGAGCCCGCGTACAGGTCCAGCACGACGGCGTCGCGCAGCTCGCCGAGCGAGCTGAACAGCGCCTCCTTGACGCGGTCGGCGGTGGGCCGGGTGCCGGGCCCCGACGGCGCGACCAGGCGCCGGCCCCGGGCGCTGCCCGCGATCACCCGCACGTATCCACAGCTTTCGGCCTCGAGCGGGTGCACTTCCGGAGCGATGGCTCTGGAAGTGCACCCAACGGTGGGAGCCCGGGCATCAGCCGACCTCCAGTGCGGCGAGGCGCTCGTCGCCGTAGCGGCGGCGCACCTCCGCCAGCAGTTCCGGGTGCTCGGCGAGCTCCGGGTCGCGCTCGACGAGCTCGCGCGCGTCCTCGCGCGTGCGCACCACCCAGTCGAAGTCGCGGATGAGCTGGGCGAGCTTGAGGTCCGGCAGCCCGGACTGGCGCGTGTCGAACAGGCTGCCCTCGCCGCGCAGCTCCAGGTCCGTCTCGGCGAGCAGGAAGCCGTCGCCCGTGGCCGCCAGCGCCTCCAGCCGCGGGTTGCCGTCCGGCTCGGCGCTGAACAGCACGCAGTAGCTCGCGTCCGCGCCGCGTCCGACGCGGCCGCGCAGCTGGTGCAGCTGCGACAGGCCGAAGCGGTCGGCGTCCTCGATCACCATCACCGTCGCCTCGGGCACGTCCACGCCGACCTCGATCACGGTGGTCGCGACCAGGATCTGCACCTCGCCCTTGCGGAACGCCTCCATGACCGCGTCGCGCTCGGCGGTGGAGATGCGGCCGTGCACCAGGCCGACGTTCAGGTCGGGAAAGACCTCCGTGGACAGCCGGGCGTGCATCGCCTCGGCGCTGGCCACGGCGGCCAGCGCCTCGCTGTCCTCCACCAGCGGGCACACCACGTACGCGCGCTCCCCCGCCGCGACGCGCTCCCGGATGAAGCCGTACAGCGTCTGGCGCCGGGGCGAGTCGCTGGCGATGACCTGCGTCACCACGGGCTTGCGCCCCGGCGGCAGCTCGTCCAGGACCGTGACGTCCAGGTCGCCGTACAGCGTCAGCGCCAGGGAGCGCGGGATCGGCGTGGCCGTCATCACCAGCACGTCGGGCACCTTGCCGTCGCTGCGCTTGTCGCGCAGGCGCGC
Organism: Egibacteraceae bacterium; assembly: GCA_035553555.1. GTDB lineage: Bacteria > Actinomycetota > Nitriliruptoria > Euzebyales > Egibacteraceae > DATMKC01. Next base: position 3,888 of record DATMKC010000264.1, read on the forward strand.
GCGGTGCTCCACGCCGAAGCGGTGCTGCTCGTCGACCACCACCACGCCCAGGTCACCGAACAGCACGCGGTCCTCCAGCAGCGCGTGCGTGCCGACCAGGAGCTGCACGTCACCGGAAGCGAGCTCGGCCAAGAGCCCCCGGAGCTTCTTCGCGGGCGTGCCGCCGGTGAGCAGCTCCAGGCGCGGCCCGTCCAGCACGTTGACGCCCAGCGGCGCCAGCAGCGCCGACAGCGTGCGCACGTGCTGCTCGGCCAGGACCTCGGTCGGCGCCATGAGCACGGCCTGCCGGCCGGCGTCCAGCGCGCACAGCATCGCCCAGGCCGCCACCAGCG
>DATMKC010000265.1:0-4277 GCA_035553555.1 Egibacteraceae bacterium
CCGCAGCGGCCTGGCCCGCCGGCTCTGCTTGGCGGCCGCCAGGGCGACCGCCTCCCAGCGGGCACGCGCCTTGTCCGCCTTGGCCGCGTCCAGCCGCACCACGCTGCGCGCGCTGTGCACGGGTACCAGCGCGTCGGCGCCCACCTCCGACAGCTTCTCCACCACGTCGTCGAGCTTGCGGCCCTTCGGCAGGGCGTGCACGACCGTGATCGCCGGCCTGGGCTGCCGCACCATCTCCTGCTCCAGCAGCCGCAGGCGCACCTCGTCGGGCGCCGCGGTGTCCACGACGGCGCGGAAGCGCGCCCCGGTCCCGTCCGCCAGGCTGACCGGGTCGCCCCGGCGGGCGCGCAGGACCACCGCGAGATGGCGCGCCTGCTCGCCGCGCAGGACCGCCTCGTCTCCGAAGACGTCACCCGGCTCGACGAAGAAATGGGGCCCGCTGGCGCCGTCCCACAGCCTCATCCCGCCGCCTGGCGAGCTCACGCGCCGAACGCCTCGCGCAGGCGGCCGAAGAAGCGCTTGCCCTCCTCGCGCACCTCCTCGTTGCGCAGCGCGGCGAAGCGGCGCAGCACCTCCTCCTGTTCCGGGGTGAGATCGGTGGGCGTGATCACGCGCACGTGGATGTGCAGCCGCCCGCGCGTGCGCGGCTGTCCCAGCCGCGGCATGCCGTGGCCCTTGAGGGCGATGACCTCGCCGTTCTGCACGCCCGCCGGCACCTGCACCGGCTGCTCGCCGGCCAGCGTGGGCACGCGCAGCTCGGCGCCGAGCGCGGCCTGGCTCATGGGCAGGCGCAGCTCGCAGTGCAGGTCCTCCCCGTCGCGCGTGAAGATCGGGTGCTGCGCCAGGCGCACGCGCACGTACAGGTCGCCCGACTGGCCGCCCAGCCGGCCGGACTCGCCGCGGCCGGTCAGCCGCAGCCGCGTGCCGTCGTCCACGCCCGGCGGGATGTCGACGGTGATGGTCTCGGTGACCTCCCGCCGGCCCTGCCCGTCGCAGGAGGGGCACGGCTCCAGCACGCGCGTGCCGAGCCCCTCGCACGACGGGCACGTGCCCGTGGTGAGGACCTGGCCGAACACGCTGCGCGCAACCTGCTGCACCGCGCCCGCGCCGCCGCACTCCTCGCAGCGCACGGGGCCGCCTCCGGGCGCGGCGCCGCTGCCCTCGCACGCCTCGCACAGCCGCGGCAGCGTCAGCTCCACGTCGTGGCGCACGCCGGTGAACGCCTCGTCCAGGGTGAGCCGGACGTCCACCAGCGCGTCGCGGCCGCCGCGCGCCGCCGCGCGCGCGGACTGTCGGCGGGAGGCCCCGCCGAAGCCGCCGAAGAACGCCTCGATGAAGTCCTGGAGGTCGCCGAAGCCGGAGAAGCCCTCGAAGCCCTCCGCCCCGGCGGGACCGCGCGGGTCGCCGTAGCGGTCGTAGTTCGCGCGCGCGCGCTCGTTCGACAGGATCTCGTAGGCGGCGGTCAGCTCCTTGAAGGACTCCTCGTCGCCGCCGGCGTCCGGGTGGAGTTCACGGGCCTTGCGCCGGTACGCGCGCTTGATCGTTTCCGCATCGGCGTCGCGCGCAACGCCGAGGATCTCGTAGAGATCGCGCACTTGCCTACCTGACCTGCCCCTGCTCCGCGGGGCGCCGCCCCGGCGGGATGCCTAGTTCCTGGTGGGTTCCGCCCCGCTCGAGCCGGTGATGCCCGCGAGCGCCTGCTCGATCGACGAGGCTACCGCCTGCACGACCGCCAGGGTGCGCGGGTAGTCCATGCGCGTGGGGCCCAGCACCCCGACGGTGCCCGCGGACGAGCCGGCGGCGTCGTAGCTGGCGGCCACCACGGAGCAGGCCGCCAACTCCACCAGCGGCAGCTCGTGGCCGATGCGCACCGCCGGGTCGCCCACCTGGAGCGCGTCCTGCAGCATCTGCAGGACGATGACCTGCTCCTCCAGCGTCTCGTAGACGGACTTCACCTGCTCCAGGCGCTCGAAGTAGCCGGGCGCGGCCATGTTGGCCGTGCCGCCGACGATGATCTGCTCCCCCGGCGGCGGGCTGGACAGGCCCCGGCGCACCGCGTCGGCGACCGCCTCCAGCAGCGGGCGCACCTCCGGCGGCGCGCCGGTGGCGATCCCGGCCACCACGTCCGGGGTCTGGCTGGTGCGCAGCCCGGCGGCGGCCTCGTTGACGGCGTGGCGCGCACGCGCGACGTCGTGCTCCGTGACCGGCGCGTCCAGGTCCAGCATGCGCTTGTCGACCCGGCCGGTGTCGGCGATGAAGACGACCAGCACGCTGGTGGGGCCGAGCTGCACCAGCTCGATGTGGCGCAGGCGGCTGCGGTCCAGCGCGGGCGCGACCACCAGCGCGGCATAGCGCGTCAGGCGCGACAGCACCGTGGAGGCGCGCCGCAGCAGCTCCTCCAGGTCACTGGAGTCCCGCAGCAGGTCCAGCAGGGTCTGGCGCTGGTGCTCGCTCAGCGGGGTGCGCTCGGCCAGCGCGTCGACGAAGTAGCGGTAGCCCTTGTCGGTGGGGATGCGGCCCGCGGAGGTGTGCGGCTGCGCGATGTAGCCGGCCTCTTCCAGCGCGGCCATCTCGGCGCGCACGGTGGCGGAGGACACCCCGAGCCCCCAGCCCTCCACCAGGCGCTTGGAGCCGACCGGCTCGCCCTCGCGCACGTAGTCCTGCACGATGGCCTTGAGGATCGCGGCCTTGCGCTCGTCCAGCTTCGTCTCCACGCCTGCCGCTCACCTCCTGCCGTGTCGCCTCGGCTCCGATGCTGGCAATCATGCACCGGGAGTGCCAGCCCATCATGACATTCCCCGGATCCCCCGCTCAATCAGTCCGGCGGCAGCAGGCGCAGGATGATCGCGCCCGTGAGCGAGCGGCCCCGCTCCGTCACGGCGATGCGCTCGCCGTCGTCGTGCAGCAGTCCCTGGGCGACCAGCGCCTCGGCGGCGGCCTCGTCGATGGGCTCCACGTCCGCGCGGGCCACCCCCTCGGCGATGCGCAGCCCCATGAGCAGCCGCTCCTCGCGGCGCTGCGCGGGCGTGAGCGTCTCCTCGCCCCCGAGTGGTTCCTGGCCCGCCTCGACCAGTTCCACCCAGCGCTGCGGCGCGCGCACCTGCCAGGTGCGACGCCCCCGCCAGTGCCCGTGCGCGCCCGCGCCGATGCCGAGCCAGTCCCCGCCGCGCCAGTACACGAGGTTGTGGCGCGACTCCTGCCCCGGCCGCGCCCAGTTGCTGACCTCGTAGCGGGCCAGCCCCGCTTCTCCGAGGATCCGCGCGGCCTGGTCCATGCGGCGCGCCTGGACGTCGTCGTCCGGGGCCAGGCGCGGGTCGGCCTTCACCATGGCCGCGTACGGCGTGTTGGCCTCGACGGTGAGCGCGTAGGCCGAGACGTGGTCGAGCCCGGCGTCCACCGCGGTCCGCAGGCTGTGCTCCCAGTCCGCGTCGGACTCTCCGGGCGCCCCGTAGATGAGGTCCAGGCTGACCCGCTCGATGCCCGCCGCGCGCACGGCCTCGACCGCCTCCAGGGGCTTGTCCGCACTGTGGCGGCGGCCCAGGAACTCAAGGACGTGCGGCGCGAAGCTCTGCGCGCCCATGCTGACCCGGTTGACGCCCGCCTCGCGCAACTGGGCCATGAGCTCGGCGGTCACCGTCTCCGGGTTGGCCTCGACCGTGACCTCCGCGCCGTCCCCCAGTGCGGGACGAGTCGCGTCCACTATCGGACACAACTGGTCCCGCAGCAGGGTGGGGGTGCCGCCGCCGATGAACACGCTGCCGAACGCCGGCCAGTCGTCCCGGGCGGCCAGCACCCGTTCCACCTCGCGCACCATGGCGTCGGCGTAGCGCCGCATCAGCTCCGGGTCGTCGCCGAGCACGCGGTTGAAGTCGCAGTAGTGGCAGATCGACGCGCAGAACGGCACGTGCAGGTAGATGCCCGGGGCGGTGGTCACCCGGCCAGGATGGCACGCCGTCCCGGACCCGCCGAGCGAGGCGGCCCGGTCAGGCGGAGAACCAGGCGTCGCGCATGTCGAGGGTGGTGGTGTCCAGCGACTCCAGCAGGTCGAACTGCGGCCCGGTCTTCGGCAGCTCCCAGCGGTAGAAGTACCGGGTCGCCTGGCGTTTGCCGTCGTAGAACTCGCCGTCCTTGCCGGCCGCGGCCAGGTACTGCTCCAGCCACAGCCACGCGACCACCACGTGGCCGACCGCCTCCAGGTACACCGAGGCGTTCGCCAGCGCCAGGTCGACGTCGCCCGGCCCCCACAGCGCCATGGTGACCGCGCCGACGCGCTCCAC
>DATMKC010000266.1:0-4824 GCA_035553555.1 Egibacteraceae bacterium
TTCGCCTCGTCGTCGCCGTGCGGGCCGGCGTAGCGAGCGGAGCGCACGCCGGGCTCGCCGCCGAGCGCGTCCACCACGAGGCCGGAGTCGTCCGACACGCACGGCAGCCCGCACGCCCGCGCGGACTCGCGCGCCTTGAGCAGCGCGTTGTCCTCGAACGTCTCGCCGGTCTCCTCCACGTCGGGCAGGTCGACGTCGCGCGCCGACAGCAGCTCCACGTCCAGGCCGTCCAGGATCCGGCGCAGCTCGGCGACCTTGCCCTCGTTCCGGGTCGCGAGCACCAGCCGCGCGCTCACGACGCCGCGGCCTCCAGCACGGCCCGCTGCATGGCGAAGAGCTGCTCGCCCCCGGCCAGCGCGAGGTCCACCAGCTCGTCCATCTGGCCTCGCGTGAACGGCAGGCCCTCGGCGGTGCCCTGCAGCTCCACGAAGCGCCCCTCGCCGGTCATGACGACGTTCATGTCGACCTCGGCGCCTGCGTCCTCCGCGTAGCACAGGTCCAGCAGGGACACCCCGCCCACGATCCCGACGCTCACCGCGCACAGCGGGTCCAGGCGCGGCCGACGCGCGACCAGCTTGCGCGCGACCAGCGCGTCCAGCGCCAGGGACAGCGCGACCCACGCGCCGGTGATCGCCGCCGTGCGCGTGCCGCCGTCGGCCTGGACGACGTCGCAGTCCACCAGGATGCTCTGCTCGCCCATGCCCTTCAGGTCCACCACGGAGCGCAGGGACCGGCCGATGAGCCGCTGGATCTCCTGCGTCCGCCCGCCGATCTTGCCGCGCTCGCGGTCGTTGCGGGAGTCGGTGGCGCGCGGGAGCATCGCGTACTCGGCGGTGACCCAGCCCTTGCCGGAGCCCTTCATCCAGCGCGGCACGCTCTCCTCGACGCTGGCGGCGCACAGCACCCGGGTCTTGCCGAAGTGCACCAGCACACTGCCTTCGGCGTACTCCTGCACGCCGAGCTCCATGCGGACCGGTCGGAGCTGGTCCGGGGCGCGGCCGTCGATGCGGGCGGTGGTCGGGGCGGCTGTCACAGGTCCAACTCCAGCAGGTCGCGGGCGATCAGGATCTCGCCGCCGTAGGCCTCCGCGGCCTCCGCGGCGGCCTCGGCCAGGTCGTTGGCCGGGTAGACGTGGGTGACCACGAGGCGCGCGGCGCCGGCGCGCTGGGCCAGCTCGCCCGCTTCCCGCGCGGTCATGTGCACGCCTTCCGGCAGCGGGCGCATGCGCTCCAGCCACGAGCAGTCGGCCAGCAGCAGGTCCGCGTCGCGCGCGCAGTCCACCAGGGTGTCGGCCGGACCGCTGTCGGCGGTGTAGGCCAGCACGGCGCCCGCGGCGCTGATGCGCGGCGCCAGCGTGGTGATGGGATGGTTGGCGGCGTGCAGCTCCACGCGCAGGGGGCCCAGCTCCAGGGTGTCGCCGGGGCGCGCCTCGGAGAAGCGGCACACGGCGTGGAAGCTGTCGTCGGGGTCGCCGTGCAGGAGCTGGGCGATGTGCCGGTCGGCGCCGGGCGGCGCGTGCACCGGCACGGACCGCGGCCCGGCGCCGTGGAAGCGCAGCGCGTAGTACAGCCCGTAGAGGTCGCCGAAGTGGTCGACGTGCAGATGGCTGAGCAGCACCGCGTCGATGTCGGCGGGGTCCAGCGTCTTCTGCACGTTGGACAGCGCCCCGTTGCCGCAGTCGACCAGCAGCCGGTAGCCGTCGTGCTCCACCAGGTAGGACGAGCACGCGCGGTCGGCCGCCGGGTGGGTGCCCGCGCACCCCATGACCGTGAGCCTCATCCGCCGGTCCCCGAGGGCTGCGGGGCGCGCAACGGTTCGGCGCGCTCGACGTCCGGCTCGGACAGCCGCGGGCCCAGGAAGCGGGCGGCCAGCCGCGCGAACGCGGCGGGGTCGCCGCTGGCGACGAAGCGGTGCTCGGGCGGTGAGGAGTCGCCGTGGCGGTGCGCCAGGAGCCCGTCGTCGATCAGCGTGCCGAACACCGCGCGGGCGGTCTCCTCGGCGCTGGAGATCAGCGCCACGCCGGGGCCCAGCACGTAGCTCAGCACGCCGGTGAGCAGCGGGTAGTGGGTGCAGCCCAGGATGACGGTGTCCACGCCTGCGGCCTGCAGCGGCGCGAGGTACTCGCGCGCGACGGCCAGGACGTCGGGGTCGGTGGTGCGGCCGGCCTCGCTGAGCTCCACGAAGCGCGGGCAGGCCTGGCTGACCACGTCGATGTCCGGGGCGAGCTGCGCGACGGCGTGCTCGTAGGCGCCGGAGCCGATGGTGCCGACCGTGCCGATGACGCCGACGCGGCCGTTGCGCGTGGCGGCCACGGCCGCGCGGACCGCCGGCGCGATCACGCCGACGACCGGGACCGGGAAGTCCGGCGGTTCCAGCCCCACGTTCTGGGCCGGGTCCAGCGCCGCGGCGGTGGCGGTGTTGCAGGCGGCGACCACCAGCTTGGTGTCCTGGGCGGCCAGCCATCCGACGATCTCGGCGGTGAAGCCGCGCACCTCGGCGAGGTCACGGGGGCCGTAGGGCCCTCGCGCCGTGTCGCCGTAGTAGACGACGCGCTCCTCCGGCAGCAGGTCCATCAGCGCCCTGGCCACGGTGAGCCCGCCCACGCCGGAGTCGAACACGCCGATGGGGCGCGGGTCGCCGGCGGGCGGTGGCGAGGAAGGAGCGGACATGGCCTGCATGCTAGGGGGTGCCTGCCCGGATCAGGCCCACAGCGTGTTCTGGAGCGTCTCGGCGATGGCCTCCAGGTCGCCGGGCGCGTACGCGCCGGTGGACAGGTACTTCCAGCCGCCGTCGGGCGACAGCACGACCACCTTGCCGCCGGGCGGGACGCGGCCGGACTCGCACACGCGGACCGCGACGTGCAGCGCCGCGCCGGTGGACACGCCGGCGAAGATGCCCTCACGGCGCACCAGGTCCCGCGTGGCGCCCAGGGCCTTGAGCGAGTTCACCTTGATGCGGCTGTCCAGCACGGTCTGGTCCAGCACCGGCGGGATGAAGCCCTCGTCGATGTTGCGCAGCCCGTAGACGAGGTCGCCGTACTCCGGCTCCGCCGCGAACACCTTGATCGCCGGGTCGTGCTCCTTCAGGCGCCGCCCGACGCCGGTGAGCGTGCCGCCCGTGCCGAGGCCGCCGACGAACGCGGCCACGTCCGGCAGGTCGCGCAGGATCTCCGGCGCGGTGGTCTCGTAATGGGCCTGCGGGTTGGCCGGGTTGCCGTACTGGAACGGCATGAACCAGCCGGGGTCGGCCTCGGCCATCTCCCGCGCGACGCGCACGCTGCCGTTGGAGCCCTCGTTGGCCGGCGAGAACACCAGCTCCACGCCGTACATGCCCAGGAGCTGTCGGCGCTCGTCGCTGACGTTCTCCGGCATCACGCAGGTCAGCGCGTAGCCCTTCGGGGCGCACAGGGCGGCCAGGGCGATGCCGGTGTTGCCGCTGGTGGGCTCCAGGATGCGCATGCCGGGAGTGAGCTTGCCGTCGCGCTCGGCCTGCTCCAGCAGGTACTTGGCGACGCGGTCCTTCACCGACCCGGTGGGGTTGTGGCCCTCCAGCTTGAGGTAGATCTCGTAGCCGTCCGGCGACAGGTTGGGCAGGCGGACGAGCGGCGTGTCGCCGACGGCCTGGGAGACGTCGTCCGCCAGCACGGGGCTAGAAGGCTCCGCCGGCCACGGCGGGCAGGATGCTCACCTCGGCGCCGTCGCGCAGCGGCGTCTCGACACCGCCCAGGTAGCGCACGTCCTCGTCGTCCACGTAGACGTTGATGAAGCGGTGCAGCTGTCCGTCCTCACCGACCAGGCGCGGGCCGATGCCGGGGTAGCGGGACTCCAGGTCGGCGACCAGCTCGCGCAGGGTCGCCCCCTGCCCGGTCACCTTCTTCTCCCCCAGCGTGTGCTCGCGCAGCACGGTCGGGATGCGCACCTCGATGGCCATGGTCGAACGCTTTCGGTCGGGCTCGTGTCCGGCTGACGGGTCAGGTTAACGGTTCCCCGCGGGCGCCTGTTCCCCATCCACCGTGAGAACTCGCTCCGTGATGCGCCCGTCGCGGATGTCGAACGCCCGGATGACGGGCTCGGGGTCCTGCAGCGACACGATGAGGTAGACGGCCTCCGGATACACGGCCAGTTCCACGTCGGTGACGGAGGGAAACGCCTCGGTGTGTGTGTGGGAGTGGTAGATGCCGAACTCCCAGTCGTTGTCCTCGATCTCGGTGATGGCTTTGAGGTGCGCCTTGCCGTCCATCTTGTAGAAGGTCATGGAGCGCTCGGCGTTGGGGATCTCGTAGTGGCGGTCGAAGCGCCCGCCGGTCCCGGCGACCATGCCGCAGACCTCGTAGGGGAAGTCGCTGCGCGCGTGCGCCACCATCTGGTCGTAGACCTGCCGGGACAGGTCCACCGTGCCTTCGATCGCAGCCTTGGTCACCGTCGCCGCATCCTCGTCTGTCGTGGTCAGTGCAGGTGGAGCGTGCCCGAACCCGGCCGGGCCTCGCCAATCACCGCGGCGTCGTGGCCGCTGCCGCGCAGCCTCGCGACCGCCTCGGCGGCCCGGTCCGGCGCGGCGCCGAACAGCAGGCCGCCGGAGGTCTGCGCGTCCGACAGCAGCAGCCGGGTGGTCTCGTCCGTGGCGCCGGCGTCGGTGAACTCGGCGACCCACTCGTGGTTGCGGCGCGTGCCGCCGGGCACGACGCCCTGCGCGGCGAGCTCGCGCGCGTGCGGCAGCAGCGGCACGGCGGCCGTGTCCAGGTCAAGGTCGACGCGCGAGGCGGCGGCCATCTTGCGCAGGTGCCCCAGCATGCCGAAGCCCGTGACGTCGGTCGCGCCCGTGGCG
>DATMKC010000267.1:0-9602 GCA_035553555.1 Egibacteraceae bacterium
GCCTCGACCTCCGCCTCGACGGCGGCGCGCCGGCGCGGGTCGCGCGTGTACGCGCAGGCGAACGCGCGCTCGAACCGGCAGTCGATGCCGAGCTCGCCCACCAGTCGCCCGACCAGCTCCACGGCGTGCTGGTTGGCCTGCGCGTACTGCCGTGCCGTCTCCTCGCCGTGGCGCTCGATCATGGACGCGGCCCACAGCGTGTGCTGGCTGGTGACCTTGCCGGTGGACCGGCCGGTGCTGCCCCCGGCGATGCGCCCGCTTTCCAGCACCACCACGGACGCGCCGTGGCGCTGTGCCAGCAGCGCCGCCGTGAGGCCGGTGGTGCCGGCGCCGACCACCACCACGTCGGCGTCGAGGTCGGCCGCCAGCGCCTCGCGCGGCGGGATGCGGGCGCTGGCCAGCCATACGCTGTCGTGCTCCATGACCGGCACTTGCCCGCCGCGCCGACGCTCTGAAACCGGCCGACGTTGCTTTTTCTCCCGTCGCGGCCCAGGAATGTCACGGACCGCACGGCGGTTTCGTCAACCTGGGGCCGAACCAGGGAGAGGAGACCACCATGAAGGTGTTCGTCGCGGGCGCCACAGGGGTGCTCGGCCGCAGGCTGCTGCCGCGGCTCGTGGCGGATGGTCACGACGTGACCGCGCTGGCGCGCAGCGACGGCGGCCGTCGCGCGGTGGAGGCGGCGGGGGCGCGGCCGGCCCAGGTCTCCCTGTTCGACCTCGACGCGCTGCGCACGGCGATCGCCGGGCACGAGGCGGTGGTCAACGTCGCGACGCGCATCCCCACGGGCCCGTCCGCCATCCGCCTGGCCGCGTGGGCGGAGAACGACCGCATCCGCCGTGAGGGCTCGGCGAACCTGGTGGACGCGGCGCTGCACGCGGGCGCTGGCCGCTACGTGCAGGAGTCCATCGCGTTCGTCTACGCCGACCACGGCGCCGGCTGGATCGCCGAGGACGGCCGCCTGGACTTGGAGTTCCAGCTCTACTCCGCGGTGGACGCAGAGGCGCAGGCCGCGCGCTTCACCGCCGCCGGCGGCCACGGCGTGGCGCTGCGCTTCGGGCTGTTCCTGGACGAGACCAGCGCACACTACCGGGACATGACCGGCATGCTGCGGCGCGGGCGCATCCCGGCGCCGGGCCGCGCCGACGCCTACACGGCGACGGTGATGACCGACGACGCCGCGGCGGCCATGGTGGCGGCCCTGCGCGCGCCGGCCGGCCTGTACAACGTCGTGGAGGACGAGCCGTCCACGCGCGCGGCGCACTATGCCGCCGCGGCCGCCGCCCTGGGGCTTCCCGCGCCGAAGCCGCTGCCCGCCGCCGTGGGCGAGCTGCCGCGCGTGCGCGTGCTGGCCCGCTCCCAGCGCGTGTCGAACCGGGCGTTCAAGGAGGCGACGGGCTGGGCGCCGCGCTTCTCCAGCGCGCGGGAGAGCTGGGCCGAACTCTCGCGCCGCGCCGGGGCCGGCTGAGGCGCGGCATAGCGGCCTCGCGCGTGGTTGACATACATACAGCTTGTATGTATGTTTCCGCACGGAAGGTTTCATCACAAGACCCACACGCCGAGGGGGCGGACATGGAGATTGCCGAGTTCCTGCAGCATCGCCGGACCGTCAGGACCCCGGTCGGCGAGATCTCCTACACCGACGTGGGGGAGGGGCCCGCGGCGCTGTTCGTGCACGGCGTCCTGGTCAACGGCCTGCTGTGGCGCAACCTCGTCGGCCAGGTGGCCGACGTCCGCCGCTGCGTCGCCATCGACCTGCCCCTGCACGGCGGCAGCCCGCCCACGGCCGACATGTCCTTCGAGGGCTTCGCCGATGCCGTGGCGGCCCTGCACGAGGCGCTCGACCTGGGGCCGGTGGACCTGGTGGGCAACGATACCGGCGGGCTGGTGTGCCAGTTGTTCGCCGCGGCGCACCCCGGTCGGCTGCGCACGCTGACGCTCACGAACTGCGACGTGCACGACCGCGTGCCGCCAGACGCGTTCAAGCCGGCGGTCGAGCTGGCCAGGCAGGGCCAGTTCGCGCGCGGGCTGCGCGCCGTGCTGGAGCAGGAGGATCCCCAGGCGCTGCGCGACGCCTTCGCCATCGCCTACGAGCACCCTGAGCGGCTTCCGGTGGAACTGCTGCGCGCGTACCTGGAGCCTGTCGTCGGCACGCCCGAGCGCGGCGAGCTGTTCGACCGGCGCCTGGCCGCCGTGGACCCGGACACGCTGGTGCGCATCGAGCCGCAGCTGCGCGGGCTCGACGTGCCGGCGCTTTTGGCCTGGGGCACCGCCGACGAGTTCTTCCCGCTGGACGACGCGCGGACGCTGCTCGGCATCCTGCCGCGGGCGAGGCTGGTCACCTTCGAGGGAGCCAAGCTGTTCTTCGCCGACGAGCGCGCGGCGGAGCTGGCGCCGCACGTGCGGGAGCACTGGCTGGCGCACGAAGAGGTGGCGGCATGAAAGATCTGCGCGCGACCGGCGAGCGGCGCACCGTCAGCATCGAGGTGGAAGCCCCTCCGGAGGACGTGTACGCGTTCGTGACGTCGGTGGAGAAGCTCGGTGCGCTGGGCCCGGAGTGCGAGCGCTGCGAGTGGGTCGAGCCGGGCGTGCACTTCCGCGGCCACAACCGCGTCGGTGACTTCACCTGGAGCACGGACTGCTTCGTGGTGGCGGACGAGCCGGGCAGGCGCTTCGCCTACGAGGTGGGCGAGCCGCGCTACGTGCGCTGGACCTACGAGCTGGCGCCGGCGGCTTCCGGCACCCGGCTCGCGCACAGCTTCGAGATCCTGCACCTGAGCCCCATCTACGAGCACGTGCCCGTCGACCACCTGCCGATGCGGTGGGCGGCCCTGGAGGACGGCATGCGCGCGGTGCTGGCCGGCGTCAAACGCGAGGTCGAGGCCGCCCGCGACGCGCAGCCGGCGTAGCGGCACGACGGGCCGGGGCAGGCGGCGCCTCTACCATGTGGCGCGTGACCGAGCCGCGGCGCAACCGCAAGGTGGAGCAGGGCGAGCAGACGCGCGTCGCGCTGCTGGCCGCCGCGCGCGAGCTGTTCGCCGCGCAGGGGTTCGCGGCCACCAGCACGGAGGAGATCGTGCGCCGCGCCGCCGTCACCCGCGGCGCCCTGTACCACCACTTCGCCGACAAGGAGGCGATCTTCCGGGCGGTGTTCGAGCAGATCGAGGCGGAGATGTGCGGCGTGGTGCTCGCCGCGGCCGCCAAGGGCGCCGACCCGGTGGACCGCCTCCTGCGCGGCACGCGCGCCTACCTGGACCTGTGCACGGAGCCGACGGTCCGGCGCATCGCGCTCCAGGAGGGCCCGGCGGTGCTGGGGTGGGAGACCTGGCACGAGATCGACAGCGCCTACTTCTTCGGCATCCTGGCCGGCGGCGTCCGCGAGGCGATGCGGGCCGGCCAGATCGCCAAGCAGCCGCTGGAGCCGCTGACGCACCTGCTCGTCGGCGCGATCATGCAGGCCGCGATGGTGCTGGCGCGGGCGGAGGACGTCCAGTCGGAGAAGCGCCGGCTGGAGCGCTCGTTCCGCCGCCTGGTCGACGGGCTACGCGCGCCGGCGGGCGGCGCGGCGCAGGCGCGCTGAGGGTCCCAAACCGGAGCGCAGCACGGCCGGCCACAGCCGCGGCTGCCGCAGCGCGGCGGCCAGCAGCGGCAGCGTGTCGAAGTAGGCGACGCGCTCGGCGATGAGGCCGTCGCGGATCACGATGCGGTCCACCGCCGGCACCGCGACGTCGGCGCGGCCCAGGCGGCCGCGCATCGTCCACTCGATCAGCACGCCGTCGGCCGTGGCGCCCCAGCGGTGCACCTCGCCGCGCACGTCGGGCCACAGCCGGAGCAGGCGGGCCAGCTCGCCCAGGCCCTCTTCGACGCCGGCGGTGTCGTCCATGAACGGGGCGGACAGGCGCACGTCGTCGGCCAGCAGCGGGCGGAACGCCGCCAGGCTGGGCCGGGCCCACGCCTCGGCGAAGGCCTCCGCCAGCCGCGCGGCCGCGTCCGCGTCCATGCGCACACCCCCTTCTGCCACGAATCCGTGGCGCAATCACGCGCGCGGGACACTAGCATCAGGGAGCCGGTGACGGCCGGTCACGGGCGGGGACAGGAGCCGGGGCGATGAGCAGCGGGCAGGACGAGCGGGACTACGACGTCATCGTGATCGGCAGCGGCTTCGGCGGCAGCGTCGCGGCGCTGCGCGCCACGGAGAAGGGCTACCGCGTCGCCGTGCTGGAGGCGGGGCGGCGCTTCACCGAGGACACGCTGCCCAAGACGAGCTGGGACGCGCGCAACTTCCTGTGGGCGCCCAAGCTCGGGTGGCTCGGCATCCAGCGCATGTACCTGCTGAAGAACGTGCTGGTGCTGTCCGGCGCCGGCGTCGGCGGCGGCTCCCTGGTGTACGCCAACACGCTCTACGAGCCGCTCGAGCCGTTCTACGCCGACCGGCAGTGGGCCCACATCACCGACTGGCGCGCCGAGCTCGCGCCGCACTACGACCAGGCCAAGCGCATGCTCGGCGTGGTGGAGAGCCCGGCGGACACACCGTCGGACCTGGTGCTGCGCAAGGTCGCCGAGCGCATGGGCGTCGGGGACACCTGGCACCCCACCAACGTCGGCGTGTTCTTCGGCGACGGTCCCGGCGTGGAGTCGCCGGACCCGTTCTTCGGCGGCGCCGGACCGTCGCGGGCGGGCTGCACGCAGTGCGGCTCCTGCATGACCGGCTGCCGCTTCCGCGCCAAGAACACCCTGGACCGCAACTACCTGTACCTGGCGGAGCAGGGCGGCGCGCAGATCCACCCGGAGACCACGGTGACGGCGGTGCGCCCCGACGGCGCCGGCGGCTGGCTGGTCGACACGGTGCGCACCGGCCGCCGCGGGCGCCGCCGGGACCCGCGCACGCTGCGCGCCCAGCAGGTCGTCTTCGCCGCCGGCGCGCTGGGCACGCAGCGGCTGCTGCACGCCATGCGCGACCAGGGGGTGCTGCCGAACCTGTCGCCGCGCCTGGGGGAGCTCACCCGGACCAACTCCGAGGCGATCCTGGGCGCGATGGCGCGCAACCGCAAGACGGACTACAGCCGCGGCGTGGCGATCACCTCGTCGATGCACCCGGACGACACCACGCACATCGAGGTGGTGCGCTACGGGCCGGGCTCCAACGCGATGGGGCTTTTGGCCACGGTGATGACGGACGGCGGCGGGCGCGTCCCGCGCTGGCTGAAGTGGCTGGGGCAGGTGTTGCGCCATCCCGTGATCGCGCTGCGCTCCCTGTCGGTCTACCACTGGTCGGAGCGCACGATCATCGCGCTGGTGATGCAGTCGCTGGACAACTCCCTGACCGTGTTCCAGACCAGACGCGGCCGGCTCACCAGCCGCCAGGGCCACGGGGAGCCGAACCCGACGTGGATCCCCGCCGGCAACGAGGCGGTGCGCCTCATGGCGGAGGAGATCGGCGGCGAGCCGGGCGGCAGCGTGAGCGAGATCGCGAACATCCCGGTGACGGCGCACATCCTGGGCGGCTGCGCGATCGGGGACTCGCCGGAGACCGGCGTGGTGGACCCGTACCAGCGCGTGTACGGCTACGAGGGCCTGCATGTGGTGGACGGCGCCGCCGTGACCGCGAACCTGGGCGTGAACCCGTCGCTCACCATCACGGCGCAGGCGGAGCGCGCGCTGGCGTTCTGGCCGAACAAGGGCGAGGCCGATCCGCGACCGGGCTTGGGGGAGCCGTACCGGCGGGTCGCGCCGGTGCCGCCGCGCCACCCGGCGGTGCCCGCCGACGCCCCCGCGGCCCTGCGCATCCCTATCGCTTGATCGGCCCCACATGAAACCACATGTTCTCGGTATGGACCGGTTATTACACTTGACTCTCCATGTAATAAGTTGTTGGCTATACCTATGAAGCCCACAGTCGGCCTGCCAGTGCCCGCGACGAGGAACCCCTTCGCCGGGAAGGGTCTCAGGGTCAGTCTCGCCCTGGTGCTTGACCCTCGCCCTTGGTCTGTGACGGAGCTTGCTCGCGCGGCAGATGTGAGCCAGCCCATGGCCTCACTGGTCATGAGAGAACTGAGGCACCGCGGACTCGTACGGGGCGAGTCAGCTCGCGGGCGTGCCGCTGCGCTCTACCCGACGGCCGCGCTGCTCTGGGAGTTGGCATTGCATTGGCCGAGACCGCAGGCCGGTGTGCAAGGCCGGTTGCCCGTTGACGGCC
The DNA here is from genome assembly GCA_035553555.1 of Egibacteraceae bacterium. Classification (GTDB taxonomy): domain Bacteria; phylum Actinomycetota; class Nitriliruptoria; order Euzebyales; family Egibacteraceae; genus DATMKC01. The sequence goes on from DATMKC010000267.1 coordinate 6,197, forward strand.
CGATCGGCGGTGGCCCAGCGCATCGTGCGGCGGGGCTGGTGACCGATGCGGTGCCGATTCGGTATGTACGCGACCGTGCTGAAGCTGTCGCGCTTCTCGGCAGGTGGGGCGGAGCCTGGGTAAGCCGCGAGGTCGCGGACTACGACATCTGTGTCCTCGACGTCGATCTGCCTACGGGACTTGTGCCAGACGGCATCGTGGCTCTCGAACTGGGTGGGACGCCTCGCGGGCGCGAGGTCTTGGAGATGCATGTCGCTGAGCTGGTTCCGGAGTTAGCCGCATGAGCCTGGAGCCAGTCGCCACCATCGGGGTGCCAAGACCCGTCGCTGGATGCCTCGCTCAACTCGTGGCGGCTTTGGGCGGCCCGGTCACACTCATCGGCGGTTGGGCGGCAGAGCCCGTGCGCCTTGAGGCGGACGAACAGACGGGTGAGTCGGTCCTCGTTGCCCTTCCTCGTGCAGGCGCGCTCTTCGCGGCAAAGATGGCGAACCTCGATCTGGAGGACCGGCCACCCAAGAAGAGGGCCGGTGACGCAGAGGACGCCGTGCGGCTGCTGAGCACCTTTGGGGCGCTGGCTCTGGCAGGCGATCTCGGCCGCGCCACCGAGGCAGAGCGACTCCGCCTCCGGTATCTCGTGGGCGCGACCCGGGCGAGCGGCCTGTTGGCGGCTGTGCGCAATGCGGACGTGGAACGGGATGAGGAGCGGCTCGGGGGTGCGCTCGCGGCGTTCGTCGATGATCTGAACCGAGACCGGCGGTCAGTCGTGTGAAGATCGACGCGCCGCTGGGCACCGGCTACGCGCTGGACACCGTGAAGGACTTCGCCGTGGCCGCGGAGCGCGACGGCTACGACGGCGTGTGGACCATCGAGGCGCAGCACGACCCGTTCCTGCCACTGGTGCTGGCCGCCGAGCACACCGAGCGCCTGGAGCTGGGCACCGGCATCGCGGTGGCGTTCGCGCGCACCCCGATGAGCTTGGCCTACGTCGCCGACGACCTGCAGCGCATGTCCGGCGGCCGCTTCATCCTGGGACTGGGCAGCCAGATCAAGCCGCACATCGAACGGCGCTTCGCGATGCCGTGGAGCAAGCCCGCCGCGCGCATGCGCGAGTTCATCACCGCGATCCGCGCGATCTGGCGCAGTTGGGAGACCGGGGAGCCGCTGCGCTTCACCGGCGAGTTCTACAGCCACACGCTCATGACGCCGTTCTTCTCGCCGGGCCCCAACCCGCACGGCAACCCGCCGGTCTTCCTGGCCGCGGTGGGCGAGGTGATGACGCGGGTGGCGGGCGAGGTCGCCGACGGCCTGCTGGTGCACGGCTTCACCACGCCGCGCTACCTGGCCGAGTTCACGATCCCCAAGCTGGAGGAGGGGCTGGCCGCGTCGGGGCGCACGCGCGCGGACACGGAGGTCACCCACGCGGGCTTCGTCGCCACGGGCGCGAGCGAGCAGGCGATGGAGGCGGCCAAGGCCGGCGTGCTGCCGTAGAACGCCAGGTGCTGGCGCACGCCGGCGTACAAGCCGGTGCTGGAGTTGCACGGCTGGGGGGACGTCGCCGACGAGCTGACCCGGCTGTCCAAGGAGAACCGGCCGGAGTCCTGGGCGGCGATGAGCGGGCTGATCAGCGACGAGATCCTGGAGACGTTCGCCATCGTGGCCGAGCCCGCCGGCGTGGCGGCCGAGGTCCGGGCGCGCTACGGCGGCCTGGTGGACCGCTACAGCTTCTACGCGCCGTACGACGCCGAGCCCGGCCTGTGGGGGCCGATCGTGGCGGAACTGCGCGAGGCCTCGAGCCCCTAGCGCTCCGCCAGCACGGGCCAGTGCAGGAGCGAGTCGTCGCTCAGGCCGGCGCCGCAGTCCTCGAGCTCGGGCTGCACGTCGTCCAGGCTCAGCTCGTCGATCGGGTTGCCGTAGTGCTCGACGCGGATCGTGTCGGTGATTCCTGCCATGGGGGTGGCTCCTTGCCGTGGGTCCACCGACGATGAACCCCTACCGCGCGGTAGGCAATGGCCCGGATCGGCCATGCGTACCATGGCCGCGAGCTCGGACGGGGAGGCGGCCGGTGTGCAGGGGAGTGCGGCGGGTGCTGCTGGCCTCGACTGCGGCGGTGCTGCTGGTGGGCTGTGACCCCACCGTGCGGGCCACACCGCCGATCCAGGAGCTGTCCGCTGTGGAGGCGGCCGTCGCGCGGAGCCAGGTGACGGGCAGCGCGCGCACCGCGACGACGATGCCGCCGGGGGTCTTCCCGACGCTCCGCGTGACCGGGGTGGTCGACTTCCGGCACGACCGCAGCCAGACGCTGCTGGAGATCGCGCGGCCCGACGGCCGGGCCTCGCCGTACGTCGACGGGATCAGCGTGCTCAGGGCGGTGCGCGAGCAGCACGGCGAGCTGCAGCCGGCCGGGGACGAGCGAGACGAGTGGGAGCGCGCCGGCGGGACGACGCCCGGGCCGGACAACCTCGTCGGCATCCTGATCGAGGCGATGTCACTCGACCGCGATGGCCGTGTGGGAACCGTCGACTTCACGCTCCCGGCCATGCGCCGGCACGGCGCCTTCTCGATGACCTTCAGCGAGTACGGCCAGGCCCCGCCCGTCCGGCTTCCCGCCGTCGGGCAGTAGGGCTGTCGGCCGGGCTCAGCCGACCAGGTCGCGGATGCGGTCGGCGACGATGGCGGCGCCCGGCTTGCCCATCGTGATGGTGTAGTGGTTCACGTCGGGCACCAGCTCCACCTGGAGCTGCGGCGACTGTGCCCTGATGGCCTCCACCGCCTCGTCCGGGTACAGCGGCGGCTCCGCGCCGAGCATGCCCAGCGGGGCGCGCAGGAACAGCGCCGGCTCCGGCAGCCGCCCGGGGGCCGTGTCGATCTCGGACTCCAGCAGCGACGTGCGCCCGTCCTCCCGCACCGCCTCCAGCGACGTGCGCGAGCGCAACTCCGGCTCCTCGCCCGTGAGGTCGTAGTCCACGTAGGCCTCCAGGTGCTCGCTCCAGTCGCCCGCCAGGGCGGGGTGCGCGCGCCAGAAGTCGCGGTAGGCCTCGCGGGACGGGAACGTGGTCTTGAGCCGCTCCAGGGCCGGCCCGATGACCGCCTGGAGGATCACGTCGATGTCGACGCCCTCCGGGACCTCGCCCAGCTTGAAGCCGCCGTCGATGAGCAGCACCCCGGTCGTGCGCTCCGGCCGCCGCGCCGACGCGATCGCCATCACGAACGCGCCCATGGAGTGGCCCGCGAACAGCGCCCGCCCGATCCCGAAGTGGTCAAGGACCGCGATCATGTCGTCGGCGTGCGCCCCCATGCCGTACGGCCCGGGCAGCGCGGCGCTGCCGCCCCGCCCGCGCAGGTCGGGGGCCAGCAGCGTCACCTCGCCGCCCAGCTCCTCGGCGATGCGGCTCCAGTTGAGGTGGTT
>DATMKC010000268.1:0-20116 GCA_035553555.1 Egibacteraceae bacterium
GTCGCGCCGAGCGCGATCTGCACCGACCCCACCACGGACGCGGCCGTGCCCGCGATCGCCGCCATCGGCGTCATCGCGATGGTGTTGAGGTTGGGCACCAGCAGCGCCTGGCACAGCAGCATCGCGGCCAGCGCCGCGAGCAGCAGGGGGAAGGGCGGACGGCCGCCGGCGGTGAAGACGATCGCCGCGAGCACGGAGGCCAGACCGATGTAGGCGACCAGCACCCCGTGCGCGAGCCTGCGCACGCCCAAGCGGCGCACCACGCGCGCGTTGACGAGCATGCCGGCGCCCATGAACAGCGCCAGCCCGCCGAAGACGACCGGGAACGCGGTCGGCAGGCCGTACACCTCGCTCACGATGATCTCGGAGCTGCCCAGGTAGCCGGTGAACGCCCCCCACAGGAACGTCATCGCCAGGCTGTAGGCGACCGTCTGCCGGTTGGACACCACCAGCCTGGCGGCCTGCGCGATGCGCCCGAAGCGCAGTTGCGGGATGCGGTGCTCCTCGCGCAGCGTCTCTTGCAGCCGACGGCTCCACACCGACACCGCCAGCACGGCGGCGACGCAGATCGCGAACAGCCAGCGCCAGCTCACCACGGTGATGACCGCGGCGCCCATGGTCGGCGCGATCACCGGCACCAGGATGAACACGGCCATGATCATCGACATGGCGCGCGACATCTCCTCGCCCTCGAAGGTGTCGCGGATCACCGCCTGCGTCACCACGCGCGGTCCCGCGGCGCCGATGCCCCAGAGGAAGCGCGCGGCCAGCAGCGCCGGCAACGTCGGCGCCAGCGCAGAGGCCAGGGCGCCGAGGCCGTAGACCGCGTAGCCCACGCCCAGCGTCGGCTTGCGGCCGAAGCGGTCGGCGATCGGCCCGTACAGCAACTGCCCGGCGGCGAGCCCCAGGAAGTAGGTCGTGAGCACGCCGGTGACGGCGGTGGAGGTCTCCGGCAGGCCGAAGCCCTCCCGGATGGCGCCGAAGGCCGGCAGCATCACGTCGATGCCCAGGGCCGCCAGCGCCATGGACAGAGCCAGGAACCACGTGAGTTCCCGGCGGCCCAACGTGCCCCGCGGCGGCCGGGAAGTGGACAGGAGAGTCGTCATGGTCCCGGCATAACACCGCGCTCACGGTGGATAGTCCGCCACTGGCCGGCAATTGGCGCTTTTCCGGTCTGGCGGGCGTGCCGCCCTGTCCGATCAGGCAGGCTCGCGGGCCGCCCATGTGGGACGTGGGCCGCGCGAGGTCGCCCGCGTGAGCGTTCGGTAGCCTCCCGGCATGTCTGACGATCACCAGCAGCCGCCGGCCGACGGCGAGGGCGCGCCCGGGGAGTCCGCCTCTCGCCTGGACGAGCTCATCGCGGAGCGGCGCGACAAGCTCGCGCGCTGGCGCGAGCGCGGCGTGGAGCCCTACCCGGTCGGCGTGCGCGTGGAGCACTCCCTGGCGGCCGTGCGCGAGCGCTGGGACGCGGCGCTGTCGCCCGGGGAGGAGACCGAGGAGCGCGTCTCCATCGGCGGGCGCGTCGTCCTGCGCCGCGGCCACGGCAAGCTGGTCTTCCTGGTGCTGCGCGAGTGGGACACCGACCTGCAGGTGATGTGCCAGCTCGACGTGCTGGGCGAGCCCGCCATGGCCGACGTCGACGAGTTGGACGTGGGCGACTGGGTGGCCGTGCACGGCCGCGTGATCGCCTCCCGGCGCGGTGAGCTGTCCGTGCAGGCGGAGCAGGTGACCCTGATCGCCAAGTCGCTGCGGCCGCTTCCGGACAAGTGGCACGGGGTGCGCGACATCGACACGCGCTTCCGCCAGCGCTACGCGGACCTCATCGTCAACGCCGAGTCCCGCCGCGTGTTCGAGGTGCGCAGCCGGGTGCTGTCCGCCCTGCGGGCGGAGCTGGCCGAGCGCGGCTACGTCGAGGTCGAGACGCCGATGCTGCACCCGATCCCGGGCGGCGCGGCGGCCAGGCCGTTCGTCACCCACCACAACGCCCTGGACCTGGACCTGTATCTGCGCATCGCGCCGGAGCTGTACCTCAAGCGCCTGGTGGCGGGCGGCATGCCGCGGGTGTTCGAGATCAGCCGCGTGTTCCGCAACGAGGGGCTGTCGCCGCGCCACAACCCCGAGTTCACGATGCTGGAGTCCTACGAGGCCTACGCCGACTACACCGACGTCATGGCGCTCACGCAGGCCCTGATCCAGCGGGCGGCCATGGAGGCGCTCGGCCAGACCGCGGTGGTCTACGACGGCCGCGAGGTGGACCTGGGCGGGGACTGGCCGCGCTACACGCTGCTCGACCTCGTGCGGGAGGTCACCGGCCGGGCCGACCTGTCCTACGACATGGACTTGGCCGAGCTGCGCAAGGTCTGCGACGACTACGGCGTGGCCGCGGAGGAGCCCTGGGGCCCCGGCAAGCTGGTGTTGGAGCTGTACGAGAAGCTGGTCGAGCACACGCTGTGGGAGCCGACCTTCGTCGTCGACTATCCCGTCGAGGTCTCGCCGCTGGCGCGGCGCCACCGCGACGACCCCTTCCTGACCGAGCGCTTCGAGTTGATCGTCGTCGGCCGGGAGCTGGCCAACGCGTTCAGCGAGCTCACCGACCCGGAGGACCAGCGCGCCCGCCTTGAGGCGCAGGCGCTCGCGAAGGCCGGCGGGGACGAGGAGGCCATGGTGGTTGACGAGGACTACCTGCGCGCCATGGAGTACGGCATGCCGCCGATGGGCGGCCTCGGCGTCGGCGTGGACCGCCTGGTGATGCTGCTGGCGGACGTGCAGACGATCCGCGACGTCATCCTCTTCCCCACGCTGCGCCCGGAGTGATCCCGTGCGCCGCCTGCCCACGCCCGGCCAGGTGGTGCTCGCGCTCCTGCTGGCGGGGGCGGTCTTGACGGCGACCCGGCGGCTGTGGGAGTAGCGGCGCTGCCGCTCGGGTTGCGTCACGCTACCTTGGTGGGCAGCACGGGGCCGAACGCGGGCCGGTCCCCAACGCCGACAACGACGTCGGAAGGCCCCGCGCTCAAGGCCAGGACTTCGCCGCCGAGTAGTTCCTCTAACGCCCTCGGGCGTCGTTGCCGGGAATGAACCGGAAGGGACCTCGCGTTTGACTCGTCCCTCGTCAGAAAGACTGCGGGTCCCGGAGCGTCGGCGCTCCGGAGTACCGGGAGCGATCACAGCGCAGCGGCGGCGGCAGGAACGGCCGATGATAGAGTTCAAGCCCAAGCACCCGAGCAGGGGGCAGTAGATGTTCGAGCGATTCACCGATCGGGCCCGGCGCGTGGTTGTCCTCGCGCAGGAAGAGGCCCGGATGCTCAACCACAACTACATCGGCACGGAGCACATCCTGCTCGGCCTCATCCACGAGGGCGAGGGTGTCGCGGCGAAGGCCCTGGAATCCCTGGGCATCTCGCTGGAAGGCGTGCGCGAGCAGGTCGAGGAGATCATCGGCCAGGGCCAGACGGCCCCCGCCGGCCACATCCCCTTCACGCCGCGCGCCAAGAAGGTCCTGGAGCTGTCGCTGCGCGAGGCGCTGCAGCTCGGCCACAACTACATCGGTACCGAGCACATCCTGCTGGGGCTCATCCGCGAGGGTGAGGGCGTGGCCGCGCAGGTCCTGCAGAAGCTGGGCGCCGACCTCAACCGCGTGCGCCAGCAGGTCATCCAGCTCCTGAGCGGCTACGCCGGCGGCGAGGCCGGCCAGGGCGCCAAGGCCGGCGGCGGCACCGCCATGGCCGAGGACCCCAAGGGCTCCCCCGTGCTGGACCAGTTCGGGCGCAACCTCACCCAGCTCGCCCGCGAGGGCAAGCTCGACCCGGTCATCGGCCGCACCCGCGAGATCGAGCGGGTCATGCAGGTGCTGAGCCGGCGCACCAAGAACAACCCGGTGCTGATCGGCGAGCCCGGCGTCGGCAAGACCGCCATCGTCGAGGGCCTGGCGCAGATGATCGTCAACGCCCAGGTGCCGGAGACGCTCAAGGACAAGCAGCTCTACACGCTGGACCTCGGCGCGCTGGTCGCCGGCTCCCGCTACCGCGGTGACTTCGAGGAGCGCCTGAAGAAGGTGCTGAAGGAGATCACCACCCGCGGCGACATCGTGCTGTTCATCGACGAGCTGCACACCCTGGTCGGCGCCGGCGCCGCCGAGGGCGCGATCGACGCGGCCAGCATCCTCAAGCCCATGCTGGCGCGCGGCGAGCTGCAGACCATCGGCGCCACCACCATCGAGGAGTACCGCAAGCACCTGGAGAAGGACGCCGCCCTGGAGCGGCGCTTCCAGCCGATCAAGGTGGAGGAGCCGTCCGTGGCCCACACCATCGAGATCCTCAAGGGCCTGCGCGACCGCTACGAGGCGCACCACCGCGTCACCATCACCGACGACGCGCTGGTCGCGGCCGGCAATCTCGCCGACCGCTACATCTCCGACCGCTTCCTGCCGGACAAGGCCATCGACCTGATCGACGAGGCCGGCTCCCGCCTGCGCATCCGCCGCCTGACCGCCCCGCCGGACCTCAAGGAGCTGGACGACGAGGCCGCGCAGGTGCGCAAGGCCAAGGAAGCCGCGATCGACGAGCAGGACTTCGAGAAGGCCGCCGCGCTGCGCGACCAGGAGAAGAAGATCCTGGAGCGCAAGTCCAACCGCGAGCGCGAGTGGAAGTCCGATGGCATGGACACCGTGCTCACCCTCGACGAGGAGGACATCGCGGAGGTCCTCTCCAACTGGACCGGCATCCCGGTGTTCAAGCTCACCGAGGAGGAGACCGCGAAGCTGCTGCGCATGGAGGACGAGCTGCACAAGCGCGTCATCGGCCAGGAGGACGCCATCAAGGCGGTCTCCAAGTCGATCCGGCGCACGCGTGCGGGCCTGAAGGACCCCAAGCGCCCGTCCGGCTCGTTCATCTTCCTGGGCCCGTCCGGCGTCGGGAAGACGGAGCTGGCCAAGACGCTGGCGGAGTTCCTGTTCGGCGACGAGGACTCGCTGATCCACCTCGACATGTCCGAGTACATGGAGAAGCACACGGTCTCGCGCCTCATCGGCTCGCCCCCCGGCTACGTCGGCTACGAGGAGGGCGGCCAGCTCACCGAGGCGGTGCGCCGAAAGCCCTTCAGCGTGGTGCTGTTCGACGAGGTCGAGAAGGCCCACCCGGACGTGTTCAACGCGCTGCTGCAGATCCTGGAGGACGGGCGGCTGACGGACGCGCAGGGCAAGCAGGTGGACTTCAAGAACACCGTGCTGATCATGACGTCCAACCTGGGCACCCGGAACCTCGGCAAGCAGGGCCTGGGCTTCACGGCGCACGAGGACGAGCGCGACACGTACGAGCGCATGAAGGAGCAGGTCAACGACGAGCTGAAGAAGCACTTCCGCCCGGAGTTCCTGAACCGCATCGACGAGACGATCGTGTTCCACCAGCTGACGCGCGAGCAGGTGAAGTCGATCGTGGACCTGATGATCAAGCGTGTCCGCGAGGCGCTGAAGTCCAAGGACCTCGACATCGAGCTGACCGAGGACGCCAAGGCCTGGCTGGCCGACAAGGGCTACGACGCCCAGCTCGGCGCCCGGCCGCTGCGCCGCACGATCCAGCGTGAGATCGAGGACTCGCTGTCCGAGAAGATCCTGTTCGGCGAGTTCCGCGCCGGCCAGCTGATCGTCGCCGACGTCGAGGACGACGCGATCGTGTTCCGCGCGGTGGACAGCCCGCCCGACGCCCCGCCGGTCGAGCTGGCAGGTTCCGGCGGCAACGAGCAGGGTTAGCAACCGTCAAGATTGGCTATAGGTCCGCCCGAGATCGGCCGATCTAGATAGACCTCGGGAGATGTGCCCCCTCCACGGGAGGCGGCCGGAGGCGACAAGAGCCTGCGTCCGCCTTGGAGCGGGGCCGACCCAACCCGACAGTGGGCCCGGTGCGCCAAGAGCACCGGGCCTTTGCTGTTGCCCGAAGCCAACAATTACTAAGTTGTCTTAGATTAGTAGTTGTTGGTATGTTGGCCACATGAAGATGCCGCTCCGGCCACCGGCACCGGCTGATGTCCTCAGCCTTGCGCTGATGCGGAAGCTGATGGGCCACGTCGTCCCGCTGGACGGCGACCGGTATCGGCATTGGGACACGCTGCGGCACTGCATGCCCCCGGAGGGGCTTACTCCTGAGGAGTGGTGGATGGCCACCAAACTCGGCCGCGAACCGCTGCTCCGGTCCCTGCCGCTTCGGGACCCCGAGGGGAAGCCGCTGAGCGTGGCCTTGCCCGACCCCGCGCTCGAGATGCTCATGCGCGTCGACCAGCAGGCCAGTGGCCGCATCCAGGCGCCGGACGCGGTGACGAATCCCGCCACTCGCGACCGGTACCTCGTCAACTCCTTGATGGAGGAGGCGATCCGCTCCAGCCAGCTCGAGGGCGCGGCGACGACACGTAAGGCCGCGAAGGAGATGCTGCGCTCAGGGCGTTCCCCACGCGACCGCAGCGAGCGCATGATCCTCAACAACTACCTGGCCATGCAGTTCGTGCGGGAGCACGTGACCGAGCCGCTCACTCCCGAGCTGGTCCTCCAACTCCACCGCATCGTCACGGACGGCACGCTGGAGGACCCCGCCGACGCCGGACGGCTCCAACGTCCCGGCGAGGAGCGCATCAAGATCTGGTGGGACGGTGAACTCGTCTACGAACCGCCGCCCGCGGAGCAACTGGAGGAGCGCCTCCGGCTGCTGTGCGACTTCGCCAATGGTGGAGCGATCGACGGGTTCCTGCACCCCGTCGCCCGGGCGGTCCTCGTCCACTTCTGGCTGGCCTACGATCACCCGTTCGTGGACGGCAACGGCCGGACGGCTCGCGCGCTGTTCTACTGGGCGATGCTGTCGCAGGGGTACTGGCTGGCGGAGTTCCTGCCCATCTCCAACATCATCCGCCAGGCGCCCGCGCGCTACGCCAAGTCATTCCTGTACGTCGAGACCGACGAGGGCGACACCACCTACTTCCTCCTGTCGCAGCTGCGCATCCTTTGCCGGGCCATCGACGAGCTGCACGCCTACCTCGGGCGCAAGACGCGCCAGGTCCAGGAGGTCGAGGTGCTCCTGCGGCGCTCGCCCGGGTTCAACCACCGCCAGATCGCGCTGCTCTCCCACGCGCTGAGGGACGCAGGCGCGCAGTACACATTCGCGACGCACCAGCGCAGTCACGGCGTCGTGTACCAGTCGGCGCGCACCGACCTCCTCGACCTGGCCGAGCGGGGACTGCTTCAGCAGACCAAGCGCGGGCGGGCCTACGTCTTCTTCCCGGCTGCGGACCTCGAACGGCGTCTGAAGGCGTTGTCCGGCGCCGAGTCGTCCTGACACGGGGTTAGTCCATGCGGGAGCTCAGGCGCCAGCACCACAGCGCCACCGCGACGCCGAAGAGCAGCGTGGCGTTCACGAACAGGTAGCCGCCGGTGTCGAGGTGGCCCTGGTCGATCAGGTGGATCACCAGGTGCGGCACGCTGAACCCGAGCGTGGCGATCAACGCGGCCCGCACCGCATGGCGGTGCAGCACCACCGCCGCATACACCAGGGCTGCGCCGAAGGCGAGGTAGCCGCCGCCGATGTCCTGGACGAAGTGCTCGTTGTAGACGCCGAAGGCCGACGGTGCGGCCGGACCGCCGAAGTCGGCGTACCAGGACGCAGGCCCGAAGATCCCCCACACCGCGGACACCACGGCCGGCACGGCCAGGATGATCAGCCACACCCGCAGTTGCCTTTTGGTGCCCGATCCCGCCGCTGCGGAAGCGCCTCGGCGCGTCGTCTCGTCGGTGCTCATCGTGGTTCCTTCGCCCGCCGGCGCGGTGACCGAGCAGTCCCCGCGTCCGGCGAGTGTGCGGGACGCGGTCAGGCGGGACAAGGACCGGCGACCGCGTGACGACGCCGGTCGCGAGGTCCAGCAGCAGGGCGGTCTTGTGTCGCTCAGGGACGAGTTGTGTCCGTGTCCGGCCACAACCGGTCCCGGAAGGCGGGTAGCCTCGGGCCATGCGCCTGGTCATCGCCCGCTGCTCCGTGGACTACGCGGGCCGCCTCACCTCCCACCTGCCCAGCGCCGTCCGGCTGCTCATGGTCAAGGCCGACGGCTGCGTCGCCGTGCACGCCGACGGCGGCGCGTACAAGCCGCTGAACTGGATGAACGCGCCCAACACGGTGACCGAGGAGGAGGGTCGCTGGGTCGTCGCCAACCCCAAGGGCGAGACGCTCACCATCACGCTGGAGGAGGTCCTGCACGACTCGCTGCACGACCTCGGCGAGGACCCGGGCCTGTCCAAGGACGGCGTCGAGGCGCACCTGCAGGAGCTGCTGGCCGAGCACCCCGACGAGCTGCAGGACGGCCTGACGCTGGTGCGCCGCGAGTTCCCCACCGACATCGGCCCCGTGGACCTGCTGTGCCGCGACGGAGACGGCCAGGCCGTGGCCGTGGAGGTCAAGCGCCGCGGCGAGATCGACGGCGTCGAGCAGCTCACGCGCTACCTGGAGCGCCTCAACCGCGACCCGATGCTCGCGCCGGTGCGCGGCATCTTCGCCGCCCAGGTGATCAAGCCGCAGGCGCGCGTGCTGGCCGAGGAGCGGGGCATCTACTGCGCCGAGGTCGACTACGACGCGCTGCGCGGCATCGAGTCCGACGCCCTCAAGCTGTTCTAGCCACGGCGTAGCGCAGGTACAGCTCGCCGGCGTCCTCCAAGGCGTGGGTCAGCGTGAGTGGCCGCGCGGCGGACAGCTCGCCGACCAGGCTCGCCGCCTGCGCACCGACCATGACCGGCGCCACCGTCAGGCACAGCTCGTCGGCCAGCCCGGCGTCGAACAGCGGTGCGTTCAGCGTCGGCCCGCCCTCGCACAGCAGGTGCGCCATGCCGAAGCGCTCGCGCAGCGCGGCGATCCCCAGGGCAAGGTCCACCTCGTCCTCGCCGGCGATCAGCAGGACGCCCGCGCGGGCCGCCGCGTTGCGCCCGTCCTCCGGGGCGGCCTCGCAGGTCAGCACCACGGTGGGCGCCTTGGCCTCGGTGAACAGCGGCGCGCCGTAGTCGAGGTCCAGCGACCGGCTCACCACCACGATCTGCGCCGGCAACGGCCGCCCGTCGGCGATGCGCCGCTCGTGCAGCTCCTCGCGCAGCCGGTGTGGCCCGTAGCCCTCGGCACGGACCGTGCCCGCTCCCACCAGGACGCCGTCCGCCAGCGCGCGCAGCGTGCGGAAGACCATCTGGTCGCCGGCTCCGCCCAGCGCGGCCGTGCGCCCGTCGCGGTCCTGCGCGCGCCCGTCGGCGGACAGCACCATGTTCACGCGCAGGTGCGCCGCGCCGTCGTCCACGCGGTAGGCGTCGTAGACGTCCACGTCGTCGGCGGGGTCCGGAAGCAGGCGGCGCATGGCCGCACGCTACCCGGTTGCGCCGCGCGTAGGCCGCTGGCACGCTCGCCGCCATGCCCCACTCGCCTCCCCGCGCCCGTGCGCTGCGCTTCCAGCGGCTGCTGCTGGACTGGTACGCCGCCCAGGCGCGCGCCCTGCCGTGGCGTCGCACGCGCGACCCCTACCGGGTCCTGGTGAGCGAGATCATGCTCCAGCAGACGCAGGTGTCCCGCGTGGAGCCGCTGTACCGGGCGTTCCTGCGCCGGTTCCCGTCGGCGCGTGCGCTGGCCGCCGCCCCGGCGGCCGAGGTCCTCGGCGCCTGGCGCGGCCTGGGCTACAACCGCCGCGCGCTGAACCTGCACCGCGCCGCGCAGGCGGTGGTGCAGCGCCACGGCGGTCGCGTGCCCGGTGACCTGGAGGCGCTGCGGGCGCTGCCCGGTGTCGGCGACTACACGGCGCGCGCCGTGCTGGCCTTCGCGTTCGGGCGGGACGCCGCGCCGGTGGACACCAATGTCGCGCGCGTGCTCGCCCGCGCCGTCGCCGGCGCGCCGCTGGGCAAGGCCCAGGCGCAGCGCCTCGCCGACGCCGTGCTGCCACGGGGCCGCGCCGCCGAGTGGGGCAACGCCCTCATGGACCTCGGCGCCCGCGTCTGCACGGCACGCCTCCCGCGCTGCGAGGACTGCCCGGTCGCCTCGGCGTGCGCGTGGCGGCGCGCCGGTGGTGCCGACCCCGCCGCCGCGGGCGCCCTGCGGCCCCGCCCGCAGGCGCCGTTCGCCGGGTCCGACCGCTTCCACCGCGGCAGGCTCGTCGACGCGCTGCGCGACGGGCCGCTTCTTCCCGGCGCGCTTGGCCGCGCCGCGCAGCTCGACGACGCCGCCAGGCTGGAGGGCATCGTCGCGGCGCTGGTGCGCGAGGGCATGGCCCAGTGGGCCGGCGGCGTCCTGCGCCTGCCTCGGGCGGAGGCCGCGCCACGCGCCTAGGCTCACCGCCCAGGCGGGGACAGTCTCCCGCGCAGGTGTAGGCGGGCGCACCGACGGGGCAGGCAAGGACCCATGACGATGGACGCGGCGACGCTCAAGCGGCTTGGCAAGCAGGTGGGCGCGGAGGTCAAGGCGGACAACGTCGGCCTGCTGGCCTCCGCCGTGGCGTTTCGCATCTTCCTGTCGATCTTTCCCAGCCTGATCGCCGTGGTGGGCGTGTTCAGCCTGGTGACCTCGCCGAGCGACATCACCGGGCTGATCAACGAGGCGCGGGGCGTCCTGCCGTCGGAGGCGCAGGGCTTCCTGGAGCGCACCCTCACCCGCATGGTCGCCGAGGGCAGCGGCGGCGGCTTTGCCATCGCCGGTGTGCTCGGCGGGCTCTGGGCGGCCAGCTCCGCCGCCGCCGTGCTGATCAAGGCGCTCAACGCCGCCTACGAGGTGGCCGAGTCACGAGGGTTCGTGAAGCAGCGCCTCGTCGCGCTGCTGCTCACCGGCGTGCTGCTGCTCGCCATTTTCGGCCTGCTGGCGCTCCTGGTGGTCGGGCGCTTCCTGCAGGCGTGGCTGGTGCCGGACTCGCTGCAGGGGCCCGTGGTGGACACCGTGTTCCTGCTGGGCCGCGTGGCCGGCGCCGTGCTGCTGATGATGGTGCTGTTCGCCGTGGTGTACCGGGTGGGGCCCAACCGCGGCCGCGCGGCGCCGTTCGAGTGGGTGACGCCCGGCGCGGTGCTGGCCGTGCTGGCCTGGCTGGCCCTGTCGGCGCTGTTCGCCCTGTACACGCGCGCGTTCGGCAGCTACGGCGCCACGTACGGCTCGCTGGCCGGCGCGGTGGTGATGATGTTGTGGCTGCAGCTCACCATGACGACGCTGCTGGTCGGCGCCGAGCTCAACCAGGTGTGGCGGCGCCACACGCGCGCGCGGGACGGCGCGGGCTCCCGCGTCGAGCCGGATTGAGCGGCGGCGTCACACCCCGCCACTAGCATCCGCGCCATGGCGAAGACGAGGTCGCAGGCCCGCTGCGGCGAATGCGGGCATGTCGAGGCGAAGTGGATGGGGCGCTGCCCCGCCTGCGGCGCGTGGGGCTCCATGGCGGAGGAGGCCCGCCCGGCCGCGTCGTCGGCTGCGGCCGGGCGCGCCGCGGCGCCCGTGCGCGCCGCCGTGCCGATCGCGCAGGTGCCGCTGGACGGCGACCGCCGCGCGGCCACGGGCATCGGGGAGCTGGACCGCGTGCTGGGCGGCGGGCTGGTGCCCGGCTCCGTGACCCTGGTCGGCGGCGAGCCGGGCGCCGGCAAGTCCACGCTGCTGCTCCAGGCCGCGGACGCGCTGGCGCGCCGCGGCGCGGCGGTGCTGTACGTCTCGGCGGAGGAGTCCCCGTCGCAGGTGCGCATGCGCGCCGAGCGGCTGGGCGCGCTGTCGGAGCGCCTGCTGCTGGGCAGCGAGACGGACCTGGCCGCGGTGCTCGGCCTGCTGGACCTGCACAAGCCCGACGTGCTGGTGCTGGACTCCATCCAGACCGTCACCGACGCCGACACGGCCGGCACCGCGGGCGGGGTGTCGCAGGTGCGCGCCTGCGCCGGCGCGATCGTGCGGGCGTGCAAGGAGTCGGGCATCGCGGGCGTGCTGGTGGGCCACGTCACCAAGGAGGGCCAGCTCGCCGGGCCGCGCACGCTGGAGCACGTGGTCGACACCGTGTGCGAGCTGTCCGGCGACCGCCACCACGCGCTGCGGCTGCTGCAGGCGGTCAAGCACCGCTACGGCGCGGTGGGCGAGGTCGGCTGCTTCACCATGACCGGGCGCGGCATGGTGGGCGTGGACGAGGCCGGGCGCCTGTTCGTCGGCGAGGCGCCGGACGGCACCACGGGCGTGGCGGTGACGCTGGCCCTGGAGGGCCGCCGCCCACTGGCGTGCGAGGTGCAGGCGCTCACTGTGCCGACCACGGCCGCCAACCCCCGGCGGGTCGCCAGCGGCCTGGACCCGCAGCGGCTGTCGCTGCTGCTGGCGGTGCTGGAGGCGCGCGCGGAGGTGAAGCTGTCCACCGACGAGGTGTTCGCCTCCAGCGTGGGCGGCGTGCGGCTGTCGGAGCCGGCCGTGGACCTGGCGCTGTGCCTGGCCGTGGCGTCGGCCAAGAAGTCCAAGCCGGTGCCGCGCCGCTGGGTGGTGCTCGGCGAGGTCGGCCTGGCCGGCGAGCTGCGCCTGGTCGCGCAGACCGAGCGCAGGCTGGCGGAGGCGGCGCGCCTGGGCTTCCGCGGGGCGATCCTGCCGGAGGCATATGATGGCGACGCCTTCGGGCTGCGGCTGCACAAGGCGCCGGACTTGGGCGGCGCGCTGGCCGTGGGCCTCGCCGCACACTGAGCCGCCCGCGAAAGGAGTCCCCCTCCGTGGCCCCGCGTGACGACCGCCTCCTGGCCGTCCTGCAGAAGGTTGCCCCGGGCACGGCGCTGCGCGAGGGGATCGACCGCATCATCCGCGCGGGCAAGGGCGCGATCATCGTCCTGGGCGACGGCGAGGAGATCGACCGCATCGTCTCCGGCGGCTTCCGCCTGGAGGCCAAGTTCACGGCCCAGCGCCTGTCCGAGGTCGCCAAGATGGACGGCGCGATCATCCTGGACAACACCGTGGAGCGCATCCTCTACGCCAACGTGCACCTGGTGCCGGACCCGTCCATCCCCACCGCCGAGACCGGCACGCGCCACCGCACCGCCGAGCGCGTCGCCAAGCAGACCGCGCGGCCGGTGATCTCCGTCAGCGAGTCGATGCGCATCGTGTCGCTGTACGTGGACGCGCAGAAGCACACGCTGGAGGAGATCAGTTCCATCCTGTTCCGCGCCAACCAGGCGCTGGCCACGCTGGAGCGCTACCGCATGCGCTTCGACGAGGTCACCGCCGGCCTGTCGGCGCTGGAGATCGAGAACGTCGCCACGGTCCGCGACGTGGTCAGCGTCCTGCAGCGCGCGGAGATGGTGCGGCGCATCGCCGAGGAGATCGACGCCTACATCGCCGAGCTGGGCACCGACGGGCGGCTGCTGCAACTGCAGCTGGACGAGCTGCTGGCCGGCATCGAGGGCGAGCGCATGCTGATCGTGCGCGACTACATGCCCGATCGGCGCCGCAAGGTCGAGTCGGTGCTGGGGGACCTGCACGCCATCCCGCAGCAGGACCTGCTGGAACTGGCGCGCGTCGCCGACGCCGTGGGCCTGGGCACCGGCGAGGGCAAGCTGGACGAGCCGATCTCGCCTCGCGGCTACCGCCTGCTGTCGCGCATCCCGCGCCTGCCGGACCGCATGGTGGACCGCCTGGTGTCCCGGTTCTCCTCGCTGCAGCGCCTCATGGAGGCCACACTGGACGACCTGGACGAGGTCGAGGGCATCGGCGAGGCCCGCGCGCGGTCGATCAAGGAGGGGCTGGCGCGCCTGGCGGAGTCCTCCATCTTGGAGCGCTACGCCTAGCACGCGGCGGGCGCCCGGTGCGTCCCCCATTCGGGGGACATGCGCGGAAATGGCCTCTGACCTGGGGATTTGCGGTTTGGGCCACCCCTTGGGTGTGGTAGGATCGATCAGTACGTGCCGATCAAGCGCCGCCCGGCCCCCCCGCTGGGTGCGGTGAAGGGATACGACCGTATGACGTACCGGGTTGGAGACACCGTCGTCTACCCGCACCACGGTGCGGCCGTCATCGAGAAGCGCGAGAAGCGCACGCTGGCCGGCCAAGAGCGCGACTACCTGGTGCTCCGCCTCACCTACGGCGACCTGACCTTGATGGTTCCCGCCGACGCCACCGAAGAGGTGGGCCTGCGCAGCGTGGTGACCAAGAAGGAAGTCGACGAGGTCCTGAAGGTCCTCAAGAAGCGCGACGGCAACATGCCGACCAACTGGTCGCGCCGCTTCAAGGCCAACTACGAGAAGCTGCGCTCCGGCGACATCTACCAGGTCGCCGAGGTGGTGCGGAACCTGGCGCACCGGGAGGCCGAGAAGGGCCTGTCCGCCGGTGAGAAGCGCATGCTCACCAAGTCCAAGCAGATCCTCGTGTCCGAGCTGTCCGCAGCGCTGAAGAAGTCGGACGAGGACACCGAGGTGCTCATCGACGAGGTGCTCGGCACCTGAGCGGGCAGTCCCGGCGACGAGGGGCCGCGAGCACTCCGGTCCTCGTCGAGCTGATCCGCCTGGCGGTGGTGGTCGCGGCCATCGGCGGCGCCTACGCGCTCGGCGAGTGGGCCGCGTTCGAGCTCCCGCCCGAAGGCGTCCTGGGCAGCGACTGGTTCCCCGTCGTCGTGCTCGTGCTTGCCGCGTCCGTGGCCTACCTCGTCGGCGGAGCGGTCGGCCGCGCCGTGCACGGTGGCGTGGACCTCGCCGAGCGGCGGCTGCGCCGGGTTCCGACCGGAGAGCTGCTGGCCGGCGCGATCGGCGCCGTGGCCGGCTTCCTGCTGACCCTGGCCGTGGTCTGGCCGGTCCTGCTGTTCGAGGGCCGCGTGGTGACCGTGCCGCTGGCCGTCCTGGTCGCGGTGGTGCTCACCTCGGCCGGCGCGCGCATCGGCCGCGCGCGCGGCGGCGACTTCCTGCGCTTCATGGGCGTGCCGGGGCGCCTGCGCGTCTCCAGCCCCGCGCACGGCGGCGGCGTGAAGCTGGTGGACAGCTCCGCGCTGGTGGACGGCCGGCTGCTCGACGTCTGCCGCGCGGGCTTCGTGGAGGGCACCCTGGTGGTGCCGCGCTTCGTGCTCGCGGAGGTGCAGGGCCTGGCCGACGCCGGCGACGAGCAGCGGCGCACGCGCGGCAAGCGGGCGCTGGACGTGCTGGCCGCGCTGCAGCGTTCCGCGGGTGTCGCCCTGGAGGTCCCCGACGACGACTACCCCGAGGTCGCGGACGTGGACGCCAAGCTGCTGGCGATGGCGCGCGACATCGACGCGGCGCTGGTCACGGTGGACGGCAACCTGGGGCGCGTGGCCGAGGTGCAGGGCATCCGTGTGCTGAACCTGCACACGCTGGCCGAGACGCTGCGCCCGCCGGTGCTGGTGGGCGACACCGTGCGCCTGCGGCTGACGCGGCCGGGCAGGGAGCCCGGCCAGGGCGTCGGGCATCTCGACGACGGCACCATGGTGGTGGTCGAGGGCGGCGCCGCCCACGTCGAGGACGACGTGCAGGCGGAGATCACCAGCGTGCTGTCCACCGCCAACGGCCGGATGCTGTTCGCCCGCCTGGGCGAGGACCGGTGACGACCACCGCCGCGGTGCTGGTCGCCGGGGGCGCCGGGGAGCGCCTGGGACTCCCGCAGCCCAAGGCGTTCGTCCCACTCGCGGGCGAGCCGATGCTGGCGCGCGCGGCGCGCGCGCTGTCGGCCGCCGGCGTGTTCGCCCGCATCGTCGTGGTGGTGCCGGAGGGCTGGCAGGAGCGCGCGCGCGAGCTCTGCGCGGACGTGGACGCCGAGCTCACGGTCTGTGCCGGCGGGCGCACCCGGCAGGAGTCCGTGGCGCGCGGCGTGGCGCACGCCGCCGAGGATGTCGTGGCGGTGCACGACGCGGCGCGCGCCCTGGTGCCGCCGGAGTTGGTGCGCGACGTCGTGGCCGCCCTCACCGACCAGTGGGACGCCGTCGCGCCGGCGGTGCCGATCGTGGACACGGTCAAGCGCGTGGACCCCGACGACGGCCGCGTGCTGGAGACCGTGGGCCGCGCGACACTGCGCGCCGTCCAGACGCCGCAGGTGTTCCGCCGCGACCTGCTGACGCGCCTGCACGGCGAGGCGCACGGCGCCGACGCCACCGACGACCTGCTGCTGGTGGAGCAGGCCGGCGGGCGGGTGCGCCTGCTCGACGGCGACGTGCGCAATCTGAAGGTCACCACGGCGGCCGACCTGCTGTTCGCCGAGGCGCTGCTGCGCGAGGATGCCCGGGCATGAGGATCGGCCAGGGCGTGGACGCGCACCGCTTCGCGGAGGAGGGGGCGGGCCGTCCGTTGCGGCTGTGCGGCGTCGAGATCCCCGACGCCCCGGGGCTGGAGGGGCACAGCGACGCCGACGTGGCGCTGCACGCCGTCGCCGACGCCATCCTGGGTGCCGCCGCCCTGGGCGACCTGGGAGCGCTGTTCGGCACGAACGACGAGCGCTACGCGGGCGCGGACTCCGCGGTGTTCCTGCACGACGCGGTGCACCGCGCCGCCCAGTTCGGCCTGCGGATCGGCAACGTCGACTGCACCCTCGTGGCGCAGCGTCCCCGCCTGTCGGCTCACCTGCCGGCCATGCGCGAGCGGCTCGCCGAGCTGCTGGGCGCCGACCCGGCCGCGGTGTCGGTCAAGGCCACCACCACGGACGGCCTGGGCTTCACCGGCCGCAGCGAGGGCATCGCCTGCCTCGCCGTGGTCCTGCTCGGGCCGGTCGACCCGGCTCAGGCCACGGCCCACCCCACAGCCAGGTAGCGGCCGGGCCGTCGGCTAGGCTCTTGCCCCTATGCGCCTGACGAACACGCTCACGAACCGCGAGGAGGAGTTCACACCCCTCCGCGACGACCTCGTGACCATGTACGTCTGCGGCCCCACCGTGCAGGGCCCGCCGCACTTCGGCCACGCCCGCGCGGCGATCGTGCCGGACGTGCTGCGCCGCTACCTGGAGTGGAGCGGCCACCGCGTCTTCCACGTCCGCAACATCACCGACGTCGACGACAAGATCATCGCCCGCGCCCAGGAGGAGGGCCGCGACTTCTTCGAGGTCGGCGAGCACTTCGCGCGCGTGTGGGACCAGCAGATCACCCGGCTCAACGTGCTGTGGCCCCATGTCGTGCCGCGCGCCACCGGCCACATCCCCGAGATGATCGCGCTGATCACGCGGCTGATCGCCAACGGCGCCGCCTACCCCTCCGGCGGCGACGTGTACTTCCGCGTCCGCGCCTTCCCCGAGTACGGCAAGCTGTCCAACCGCAACGTCGACGAACTGCGCGCCGGTGCGCGCATCGAGCCGGGCGAGCACAAGGAGGACCCCGCCGACTTCGCGCTGTGGAAAGCCGCGAAGCCCGGCGAGCCGAGCTGGGACTCGCCGTGGGGACCGGGCCGGCCCGGCTGGCACATCGAGTGCTCGGCGATGTCCAGCAAGTACCTGGGCGAGACCTTCGACATCCACGCCGGCGGCGTCGACCTGGTGTTCCCCCACCACGAGAACGAGGTGGCGCAGTCCGAGGCGGCGACCGGCCGGCAGTTCGCGCGCTACTGGGTGCACAACGGCCTGCTGACGCTGGGCGCGGAGAAGATGTCCAAGTCCGTGGGCAACATCATCTCGCTGGACGAGGCGATCGCCACCTACGGCGGCGACGTGCTGCGCTTCTTCTACCTGGCGGCGCACTACCGCTCGCCGGTGGAGTTCAGCGAGGAGCGCCTGAGCGAGGCGCAGGCGGCGATCGAGCGCTGGCGCACGTTCCTGCGGCTGGTCCCGGAGGGCGACGGCGCTGCCGTGGACACGCCCGGAGGCGACGAGCCGGGCACGTACCGCGACCGCTTCCGCGCCGCGCTGGACGACGACCTGTCCACCCCGCAGGCCCACGCGGTGCTGTTCGACCTCGCCACCGCCGGGTTGGCGCACGCCGAGGCGGGCCGGAGCCAGGAGGCGTCCGCGCTGCGCGCCCTGTTCGTGGAACTGGCGCGCGACGTGATGGGCTACCGGCTGGAGGACCGGGCCGCCGGCGACCTGGTCGGCCCGCTGGTGGAGGAGCTGCTGGCGCTGCGCCAGGAGGCCCGCGCCCGCAAGGACTTCGCCACCTCGGATCGCGTCCGCGACCGGCTGGCGGGCCTCGGTGTGGTCATCGAGGACACGCCGGGCGGCTCCCGCTGGCACCTCGCCTGATGGCGGACCGCCCGCGGCGCGACCGCCGGCCCACGACCGCCAAGCCGGGCCGCGCCGACGCCGGGCGCGGCAAGCCGGCGAAGCGCGAGGCCCCGGCGCCTCGGCGACCGGGTGGTGCCCCGGCACGGCGTGCGCGAGGTGCTGGTCGAGCGCCTGGACGGCAACGAGGAGATCCTCGAGCTGGCGCGCGGGCGCAAGGTCCCCGTGCGCCGCGTGGCCAGGGAGGAGCTCGACGCGGCCGCGCAGGGCGTGCTGCACCAGGGCGTGGTGGCGGTCGCGCCGCCGTTCGCCTACGTCGACCTGCACCAGGCCGCCACGGGCGACCTCGTGGTGGTGCTCGACGGCGTCACCGACCCCCAGAACCTGGGCGCGATCGCCCGCAGCGCCGAGGCCGCCGGTGCGCGCGGCCTGGTCCTTCCCAAGCGCCGCAGCGCCCATGTGACCGCCGCGGCGGAGAAGGCGGCGGCGGGCGCGCTGTCGTGGCTGCCCGTGGCGCTGGTGCCCAACATCGTGCGGGCGCTGGAGGAACTGGCCGAGCGTGGCTTCTGGTCGGTGGGCCTGGCCGGCGAGGCCGGTTCGGCGCTGTGGGATAGCGGGCTGCTGGACGGGAAGGTGGCGCTGGTCGTTGGCGCGGAGGGCGGCGGCCTGTCCCGCCTGGTCCAGGAGCGGGTCGACGAGCGGCTGCAGATCCCGATGACCGGGCACGCCGAATCCCTCAACGCGTCGGCGGCCGCGGCGATCGCTCTGTTCGAGATTGCACGTCGGCGTCACCAGAGAACGGACATATAGGACCGCTTTTTGGGGTTGCCACAAGAAATGGCGGCCCAACCCCTCCGCATCGTCTATTGACCGGCCCCGTACTTACCCGCTTTACTCCTGGTAACCTCGCCCGGGTCCCGGCGCGCCGCAAACCCCCGCCGGCTGCGCCGCCCCCACGTCTCGAAAGGTACGGGTTGAGCCTGGAGATCGTCATCGACCTCACCGAGGCGCGCACGGAGGACGACGACGTGCTGGTGGCTCGGGCGTGGAACGGGGACGAGTCTGCGCTGGGCACGCTCCTGGATCGCTACCGGGGCTTCGTCCGCGGCAAGGCGCGCTCCTACTTCCTGGCCGGCGCCGACCGCGAGGACGTGGTGCAGGAAGGCATGATCGGCCTGTACAAGGCCATCCGCGACTACGACCCGGCGCGCCAGTCGACCTTCCGGGCGTTCGCGGACCTGTGCGTCACCCGCCAGATCATCACCGCGGTGAAGACGGCCACGCGGCAGAAGCACGGCCCGCTGAACTCCTACATCTCCTTCTCGCTGCCCGCCCACGGCGACGACAGCGACCAGGAGCTGGTCGACTGCCTGCCGGCGGCCGCGGAGGACCCGTGCGAGCGCGTGGTGGCCGGCCACGACCTGGCCGAGCTCGAGCGCTGGTTCGGCGAGATCCTGTCCGACCTCGAGGCCGAGGTGCTGCAGCGCTATGTCAGCGGCGAGAGCTACGCCGAGATCGCCGCGGCGCTGGACCGGCACGTCAAGTCCATCGACAACGCGCTGCAGCGCATCAAGCGCAAGCTGGACCTGTACCTGCAGGCGCGCAGCTTCGAGCCCGCCGTCTAGCACCGCCTCGAGCCGCCGCCCAGCGCCCGCGACGGTCTAGGCTGCCCCCCTGAGTTTCCGCTCACAGTGAGTGGTCGCTCCGGTATTCCGGAGAAACTGCACACGCTGCGCCTGGAGCCGGCAATGGTCGAGTCCCTCAGCGTCGACGTCGCCGTGGTGGGTGCGGGCCTGTCGGGGCTCGTCGCCGCGCGGGACCTCGCCGCGGCCGGGAGGGGCGTCGTGGTCCTGGAGGCCCGCGACCGCGTGGGCGGCCGCGTGCTCAACGAGCCGCTGGACGAGCACGGGCAGATCGTCGAGGTGGGCGGCCAGTGGATCGGGCCCGGCCAGGACCGTGTCGCCGAGCTCGCCGCCGACCTGGGGCTGGAGACGTTCCCCACGCAC
>DATMKC010000269.1:0-8467 GCA_035553555.1 Egibacteraceae bacterium
GCGCTGCGCACAGCGACAACCGGGCCGGCCGGGAGCGGCTGCCCTCGCGCTGGCTGCTGGCCGAGGCGGGACGGCTGGCCGGCCGCGTCCTGCACAGCGAGGACCTGCCGCGCCTGCGCGACCAGGCCTGGCTGGACTGGGTCGGCAGCTCCGCGCCCGCGGCCGGGGCGCACGCCGCCGGGGCGGCCGAGCTGCTCATCGCCTCGCTGGCACGGTGGCGCGCCCACGGGCTCGCCCTGGCCGAGCACCCGCTGACCCAGGGCACGCTGGCGCTGGGCCTGGAGGCGCTGCGCGCCCGGCGCGGCGGCGAGTTCGGCCGCTGGACCGGCCACGTCGGCGCGCTGCCGGGCCTGGCGCTCGGCGACACGCCGCTGTCGCCCACACGGCTGCAGACCTGGGCGGCCTGCCCGTTCCGCTCCTACCTGGAACGCGTGCTCGGCGTGGAGGAGCTGCTGCGCCCGGAGGAGACCGTGCGCATCGAGCCGCGCGAGTGGGGAAACCTGCTGCACCGCGTGCTGGAGCGCTTCGTGGCCGAGGGGGAGCCGCCGGCGCCCGGGGCGCCGTGGACGCCGGCGGACCGCGCGCGGCTGCACCGTCTGGGCGACGAGGAGGCTGACCGCTGGGAGCAGGCCGGCGCGACCGGCAAGGCGCTGCTGTGGCGGCTGGACCGTGCGCGCCTGCACCGCACGCTGGACGCCTTCGCCGACTCCGACCAGGCACTGCGCGCACGCGACGGCACCGCCCCGGCCCACACCGAGCGCGGGTTCGGCTACGACGGCGACCCGGTCACCCTGGCGCTGGGCGACGGTCGGACGGTGGCGTTCCGCGGCCGCGTGGACCGCGTCGACGTGGGCGCGGCGGGCGACGTCGTGGTGATCGACTACAAGACCGGCGCCGCCGCGTCCCGCTACCGGGCCGCGCTGGCGGCGCACCCCGTCGCGGGCGGTCAGCTCCTGCAGCTCCCCGTGTACGCGCTGGCGGCCGGCGAGGCGGCCAGGCCGTCCGCCGGGGGCGTGCGCGCCGCGTACTGGTTCCTGGGCGAGGACGGCGTCGACGAGATCGCGTGGGAACTGGACGACGACGGTGCCGCCGCGTTCGGCGAGGCCGTGGCGACCATCGCCGACGGCATGGAGCAGGGCCTGTACCCGCAGCGCGTCGGCCACGAGTGGGCGCGGGACCGCGAGACCTGCGCGAGCTGCGCCTACGAGCTGGTGTGCGACCGGGACCGCGAACGGCGCTGGCCGATCGTCCGCGCGCTGCCGCTGCTCAGCGGGCTGGCGCGCCTGGACGGCGGCGCCGCCGCCGGCCCGGGCACCGCGACGGGAGGCGGCCGTGACTGACGTGGCGCCCCCGGACGCCGCCTCCCGCGAGCGCGTCCTGACCGAGCTCGGCACGACGCTGTTCGTGGAGGCCGGCGCGGGCACCGGCAAGACCACCGCCCTGGTGGGGCGCATCCTGTCGCTGGTGGCCACCGGCGAGGCGCAGCTGCGCGAGGTCGCCGCGATCACGTTCACCGAGGCGGCGGCCGCGCAGCTGCGCGACCGCGTCCGTGCAGCGGTCGAGCACGCCGCCGGCGACACCGGCCGGCCGGCCGAGCAGCGCGAGCGCATGGCGGTGGCCGCGACGCAGGTCGACGAAGCGGCCATCCTGACGCTGCACGGGTTCGCGCAAGCGGTCCTGGCCGAGCACCCCATCGAGGCCGGCCTGCCGCCCGAGTTCGAGATCGTCGACGAGCTGCGCGCCGCCGAGCTGCTCGACGAGGCGTGGGCCGAGCTGCAGGAGGACCTCCTCAGCGACCCGGGCCTGCGCGCGCCGATGGAGACCGCGCTCACGCTGGGGTTGACGCTGTATTCGCTGGAGCGGCTCGCGCGCGCCGCGGCCGAGGCATACGACCGCCTGGCGGAACACCCCCCGGCAGGCGCCCCCCCGGGCCGGGCGCCGGCGGAGGACCTCGCGGACCGCATCGCCGCCACGGCGCGGTGGCGCGCGCGCAACCTGCGGCCGGACGCGCTGCTGGACCACCTCGACGACCTGGCGGAGCTCGCCCGGGCGCTGCGCGCGGCGCCCGGCGAGCTGGAGGGCCTGCGCCTGCTGGCCGGCCGGAAGCTGTCCTGCTCGCGCGGGCAGAAGGGCGACTGGGACGGCGGCGCCACCGACATCAAGCACGGCCTGGCGGACCTGGAGCGGCAGCGGCGCGACGTGCTGGCGCACGCGGGCCGGACGGCGCTCGCGCCCATCCTCGAGCGCGTGCGCGCGTGGGCCCTGGCACAGGCGCGGCGCCGGCGGACGCAGGGCCAGCTCACGTTCCACGACTTGCTGGTGGCGGCGCGCGACCTGCTGCGGGACCACGCCGAGACGCGCGGCCTGGCGGCGTCGCGCTGGCGGCGGCTGCTGATCGACGAATTCCAGGACACCGACCCGCTGCAGGTCGACATCGCCCTGGCGCTGGCGGAGACCGACCCGCGCCCGGGGCGGCTGTTCTTCGTCGGTGACCCCAAGCAGTCGATCTACCGCTTCCGCCGCGCCGACATCGCCGTGTACGGCGCCGCGCGGGAGCGCTTCGCCGACGGCCTGGTGCCGCTGGTGGCCAACTTCCGGACCGTGCCGGGCGTGGTCGCCTGGGTGAACGCCGTGTTCGCCGGGCTGATGGACGGAGAGCCCGGCCAGGCGCCGTTCGCGCCGCTGCTGGCGATGCGCCCTGCGCTGCGTGACGGCCCGGCGGTGCACGTGGTGGGCGGGCCCTGCGAGAAGCTGCCGGCGGCGGAGGCGCGCGAGCGCGAGGCCACGGCAGTCGCACGGGCCGTGCGCGCGGTGCGCGACGAGGGCTGGCCGGTGCACGACGCGCACGACAAGGTCACGCGCCCCGCGCGCTACGCCGACATCGCCCTGCTCCTGCCGGCGCGCACCGCCCTGCCCGCGGTCGAGCGCGCGCTGGAGGACGCCGGCGTGCCGTACCGGGTGGAGGCGCGCTCGCTGGTGTACGAGTCCCAGGAGGCGCGCGAGCTGCTGGCGCTGCTGCGCGCCGCCGACGACCCCACCGACGAGGTCGCCGTCGTGGCGGCGCTGCGCGGTCCCGCGCTGGCCTGCCCGGACGACGCGCTGGCGCAGTGGGCCGCCGCCGGCGGCGGCTGGGACTACCGCCAGGCCGCGCCCGCCGGGGCACCCGACATCGTGGCCGAGGCGATGCGCCGCCTGGCCGCCTGCCACGCGGCGCGCTTCGCCGCGGACCCCGCCGCGCTGGTCGACCTGCTGGTGCGCGAGCTGCGGCTGCTGGAGCTGGGCGCCGGCCGGCCGCGCCCGCGCGACGCCTGGCGCCGCCTGCGCTACGTGATCGACGAGGCGCGCGCGCTGGCCGAGCGGGGCGGCTCGCTGCGCGAGCTGGTGCGCCGGATCGAGCGCCAGGCCGCCGACCAGGTGCGCGTCACCGAGCAGGTGCTGCCCGACGAGGACGACGACGCGGTGCGCATCCTGACCATGCACGCCGCCAAGGGACTCGAGTTCGGCGTCACCGTCCTGTGCGGCCTGGCCGGCGCCGGCGGCGGAGGCGGCGACCCGCTGCTGTGGGACGCCGGCGGGCAAGGGCAGGTGCGCCTGGGCGACCACCTGGAGACGCAGGGCTACGCGGAGGCCAAGGAGGCCGAACGCCTGGCGCAGCGCCAGGAGCACCATCGCCTCCTGTACGTGGCGGCCACCCGCGCGCGCGACCACCTGATCCTGTCCCTGGCGCACACGCCGCCCAAGGCGTCGCCGGCCGGACGCGAACCGCAGGGCGCCGAGCTGCTGTGGGAACGGAGCGCGGGCTGCGCGCAGCTGTGGCGGCGCTGGGAGCCGCCGGAGCCGGTGGACGTGCGCGACCCCGCGGAAGGTGCCGCCGCGCCGGCGGGCCCCGCCGACGCTGCCGGCCTGGCCGCCGCGGAGCGCGCGGCCGCGCAGGCGTGGCTCGACAAGCGGGGCGCCGCACTGTCCTCTCGCGCGAGGCTGCCCGTGGGCGCCGCGACGGCGCTGACCGCGCAGGACCGCCCGGAGCACTCCGGGCACGACCCGGCAGACGACTCGGGAGAGCACCCGCAGGCTGACGAGCACGCGGCCCTGCCGCCGTTCCGCCGCGGCCGCGCCGGCACCGCGATCGGCCGCGCCGTCCACGCCGTGCTGCAGACGATCCCGTTCGACGCGGCGGCGGCCCTGGTCGCCGCCGCCGCCCGCGCCCAGGCCGACGCCGAGGGCATCCCCGGCCGCGCCGGCGAGGTCGCCGCGCTGGTGGCCTCGGCCCTGCGATCCGCGCCGGTGCGCGCCGCGTCGGCCGGGCGCAGCTGGCGCGAGCTGCCGGTGGCCGCACCGGTGGGCGGCCTGCTCCTGGAGGGCTACGTCGACCTGCTGTACGAGCAGGACGGCGAGCTGGTCCTGGTCGACTACAAGAGCGACCGCGTGGACGACGCGTCCCTGGCCGCCACCACCGAGCGCTACGCCACGCAGCTCGGCGCCTACGCCCTGGCGCTGGAAGCGGTGCTCAGCCGCCGTGTCGCGCGCGCGGCCCTGGTGTTCGTGCGCGAGGGCGAGGCGCGCGTCGCCTGGGTGGACGACCTGGCGGCGGCCGCGGCGCGCGCGCGGGAGCTGGTGGCGGCGCACGCCGCGCCGCCCAGCGGGTAGAACAGCGGGGCACCGCGCCGGCCGTCGGCGCGCCGTTGGCAAGGAGCCGTGTGCCGCCCGCCCCGCCCCTGCGCCTGCACCCCGAGGTCGCCGACGCGCTCGCCCACGGCACGGCCGTCGTGGCGCTGGAGAGCACGCTCATCGCCCACGGCCTGCCGCGTCCGGGCAACCTCGACGCCGCGCGATCGCTGGAGTCCATCGTGCGCGCCGCCGGCGCCGTCCCGGCAACCGTCGCGGTGCTCGGCGGCGTCGCCCACGTCGGCCTGGACGACGACGCCCTCACGCGCGTCGCGCACGACGACCTGCGCAAGCTCGCGGTGCGCGACCTGCCCCTGGCGCTCGGTTCGGGCGCCGACGGCGCCACCACCGTGTCGGCCACCGCCACGCTCGCCGCGCTCGCGGGCATCCGGGTGTTCGCCACGGGCGGTCTCGGCGGCGTGCACCGCGAAGCGGCGCAGACCTGGGACGAGTCGGCCGACCTGCCGGCGCTCGCGTCCACCCCGGTGGCGGTGGTGTGCTCCGGTGTGAAGTCCATCCTGGACATCCCCGCCACGCTGGAGCGCCTGGAGACGCTCGGCGTGCCCGTCGTCGGCTACCGCACCGCGCGCTTCCCCGGCTTCTACCTGAGCGACAGCGGCCAGGACCTCGACTGGCGCGCCGACTCCCCCGAGGAGGTCGCGGCCATGCTGCGCGCCGAGGACGCGCTGGGCGGCGGCCGCGGCCTGGTCGTGGCCAACCCCGTGCCGGCCGGCGAGCAGCTCGACCCGCGCCTGCACGACGACGTGCTGCGAGCGGGCCTGGACGCGCTGGCGGCGCAGGGCGTGCGCGGCAAGGACGTGACGCCGTTCCTGCTGTCGTGGATGCACGAGCACACCGGCGGGGAGTCGCTGCGCGTCAACGTCCGCCTGGTCGAGCACAACGCCCGCCTCGCCGCCCGGATCGCCGTCGCGTACGCCTCATGAAGGTGCTCGTGGTCGGCGATCTGGTCGTCGATGTCGTGGCGGCGCCGAAGGGTTCGGTGGCCGTGGACAGCGACACCGCTGCGCGCGTCGCGCTGCGGGGTGGCGGGTCCGCGGCGAACGCGGCGGCGTGGCTGGCGCTGGCCGGCGCCCAGGTGGCGCTGGTCGCGCGCATCGGCGACGACATGGCGGGCCGGCTGCTGCGCGAGGAACTGTCGGCCGGGCGCGTCGAGCCGCTGCTGGCGGTCGACGCCTCCGCGGCGACCGGGACCATCGTGGTGCTCGTCGAGCCCGACGGGCGCCGCACGATGCTCACCGACCGGGGTGCCTCCGCGCTGCTTGCGCCCCGCGACCTGCCGGCGGAGCGCTTCACCGCGCCCGCCCACCTGCACCTGTCCGGTTACACGCTGCTCGGGCAGGCGTCGCGCGCCGCCGGCCTGCACGCCCTGCGCCTGGCCGCGGCCGCGGGCATGACCAGCTCCGTCACGCCGGGCACCGCCGAGCCGCTGCGCCAGGCGGGCGCCGAGTCGTTCCTGTCCTGGACCGCCGGGGCGACGTGCTGCCTGGCCAACCGCGAGGAGGCCGGCGTGCTGACCGGCGCCGGACCCGGCGCCCCGCACGCCGAACTCGCGCTGGCCCTGGCCGAGCGCTATGCCGAAGCCGTCGTCACCGCCGGAGCGGACGGCGCCGCGTGGGCGTCCGGCACCGAGGTCGTCGCCTTGCCCGCGGTCGACGCCGCCGCCGTGGACACCACCGGCGCGGGCGACGCCTTCGCGGCCGGGCTGCTCGCGGCCTGGCTCGGTGGGGCGTCGCGGGAAGACGCGCTGCGCGCGGGGCTGCGGCTGGCCGCGCAGGCGGTGGCACTCGCCGGCGGGCGTCCGCCCGCGGCGGTCTCGGACATGGGTCTAGGGTGATGGCGGCCCGGGCCACCCGGCGGGCACCAGGAGGATGACGTGGAGCGCGCGACCGACGACACCCGCCCCCGGACCGCGTTCGTCGCCGGAGGCGGCGGCGCGCTCGGCCAGGCGGTCGTGGCCCGCCTGCTCGACGCCGGGGAGCGCGTGTGCGTGGCGTGGGTGGTCGAGGACGAAGCCGCCGCGCTGCGTGCGCGCTTCGGCGACCAGGCCGACAGCGGGCGGCTGCGGCTGAGCCGCTGCGACGTCGCCGACGGCGACCAGGTGGCCGCCCTGCTGGACGTGCTGGAGGCCGACTGGGGACCGCTGTGGCTGGCGTGCTCGGTGGTGGGCGGCTGGGCCGGCGGCCAGACCGTCGAGGAGCTGGACGACCTCAGCGTGCTGGACCGGATGCTGCTGCTGAACCTGCGCACCGCCACCGCGGTCGCGCGCGAGGGCCTGCGCCACATGGGCCCGGCGGGCGGGCGCGTGGTGCTCACCGCGTCGCGCACCGCGCTGGTCCCGGCGCCCTCGCAGGCTGCCTACAGCGCCGCCAAAGCGGCTGTGCTCAGCCTGGTCGCCACGCTGGCCGAGGAGCTGCGCGGGTCCGGGCGCACGGCCAACGCCATCGTCCCGAAGGTCATCGACACACCCGGCAACCGCCAGGCCATGCCGGACGCCGACCACAGCCGCTGGGTGCCGCCGGAGGCGATCGCCGAGGTGGTCGCCTGGCTCGGCTCGGCCGCGTCGTGGCCCGTCAGCGGAGCAGCCGTGCCGGTCTACGGGGACGCCTGAGGTGCGCCGCGTCACCGTGCGGCCGGCTCTGCTCCTGGCCGCCTTGCTCCTGGCCGGCGCCGCCTGCGCGGACGAGCCGCGCCGCTCGGCCACCGACGGGCCGGGTGAGGCGCCGGGCGCGTGCGAGCCGGTGGAGCGGCCGCCCGAGCAGTCCGGCGGCCACCTGCTGGGCGAGGCGACGCCCCCGGTGCCGTACTCGTCCACGCCGCCGACGTCCGGCTGGCACGCCTCGGGCAACCCGGCGCGCGGCGTCCACGGTGCCGGCGACCCGCTGTCGGAGCCTGAGCAGGTCACGATCCTGGAGCTCGGCGGGGTCGTGCTCTCCTGGAACGGGCTGGACGGCGACGCGCGCGAGCGGCTGGAGTCCTACGCACGCGAGCACGAAGACACGGTGGCCTCGACGCCGTACGGGGCACTGGCCCCCGGCGAGGTGGCCATGACCGCCTGGGGCGTGCTCCAGCGCTGCGACGGCGTGGACCTGGAGGCGGTGGACGCGTTCGTGGCCGAGCACGCCGGCGGCGGCCCCGACCACTGAGCCGGTCCCACTGAGGTTGAGAATCATTCTCAGTTGCGGCAGCATGGAGCCCGTTCGTCCCGCTGCCGACCCGGAGGGCCCCGTGCGCCGCATCCCCACCCTGCTCTGCCTCGCCCTGCTGGCCGCGGCCTGCGGCGACGCGCCGTCGGGCCAGGACCGGCCGCTCGTGGCAGCGACGCCGTGGCCCTTGCAGTGGCTGGCCGAGCAGGTCGCCCCCGAGGCGGAGGTGCGCGGCCTGGGGCAGGCGGGCCAGGACCCGCACGAACTGGACCTGCGCCCGGCCGAGCGGGAGCTGCTGGAGCGCGCCGACGTGGTGCTGTTCGTGGGACCGGTCGGCTTCCAGCCGCAGGTCGAGGAGGCCGCCGCCGGCCGCGGCGAGGCCGCCGTGGCCATCACGCAGGCGGCGGCGGACCTGCTGCTGGACGCGGAGGCGCACGAGCACGCCGAAGACGAGCACGCCGAGGACGAGCACGCCGAGGACGAGGCGGTGGACCCGCACGTCTGGTTCGACCCGCGCACCCTGGCCGAGGCCGCGGACGCGCTGGCCGAGGCCTTGGCCGCCGTGGACCCGGACCGCGCCGACGGCTACCGCGAGCGCGCCGCGGCGGTGCGCGGCCGGCTGCTCGCGCTGCACGAGG
>DATMKC010000270.1:0-2056 GCA_035553555.1 Egibacteraceae bacterium
AACTGGGCGTGGTGCACGTCCGTCAGGCGGAGGCGCTCGGCATCGCGCGGCAGACGCTGGCGCGGCGGGCCGCCGAGGGCGGCTGGAAGCGTCTCCATCCAGGCGTCTACCTGCTGCCGGCGTTCGTGGCCGACTATCGCACGCGCGTCTCGGCCGCACTCCTTGCCCTTGGGCCTGGTGCCGCGGCGGGCGGGCCCACCGCGGCGGCGCTGTGGGGGCTGGTCGAGGGCGAACGGGAACCGCTCCAGGTGCTCCTGCCGCACGACAGGCCCGTCCGGGCGCTCGACGGTGTGCGGGTCGTGCGGTCCCGGAGCGTGACTGCCGGGGACATCGTGCGCCTCGGGCCCCTGGCGGTCACGACGATTGATCGGACGTTGTGCGATCTGGCCGGGGTGCTCGTGGAGGAGGAGTTGCGCGAGGCGGTGGCGCTGGCCGGGCAGCGCTCGATGCAGTGGCCGCGCCGCGCGGCCGCGAGAGCGGCCGAGCTGCCCCGGCTGGCCGGGCGGGCGGCGCTGCTGACGGCCATCCGTGACGTGCTGGGGGAGGGACGGACCGACTCGACCCTGGAGCGGCGTCTCCGGCGGATCCTCAAGGCACACGGCCTCCACCCCGCACCGGGCGTCTACCCGCTCATCGTGAACGGGCGGCTGCTCGCGATGCTGGACATCGCCTTTCCGGAACTGCGCTTGGCCGTCGAGGCCGACGGCTTCGCGTTCCATGCCACCCCCGCGCAGCTGCGCGCCGACCACGCCCGCCAGAACCGCATCGCCGCCGCCGGCTGGACCATTTTGCGCGTCGGCAAGGAGGAAGTTGCGGCGGGAGCAGAGCACTTGGTGAGCGAGATCGCGGCGCGGGCGGCGGCCGCGGACGAGGCCGTACTCCGAAGGGCGGCGGCACGCGGCGCCACGGTGCGCGGCTGAGAAGGAAGCGGGTACGGCGAGGGGCGCGGTATCAGCCGCCGCCCTGGCAGGAGACGGCCGTGTCCGGAAGGCCGACGGAGGAGACGCGGCCCCGCTCCCACAAGATCAGCGCGCTCACCGCGAAGAGCAGCCCGAGCGCCAGCCACACCAGCCAGGACCGGCCGGGGGCGGGGTCGTCGCCGCCGAGCTCGCCGAGGTCCTCGCCCGGCACCACGGGCGGCGCCACCGCGTCCGGCCCGGTCAGCGCCACGGACCGCCCGCCGCGCGCCACCGGGTCGGCCATCGCCACGTCCAGGTCCACGCGCGCCGGCAACTGTGCCGGCGCGGTCCACAGTCCGCCGTCCAGGCGCCGCTCGGCGCCGGGCAGCAGCACCGCGCCGGCCAGCGTGGCGGTGCCCAGGACCGGCCCGCCCGGCTCGGAGATCTCGACCACGCCTTGCGGCCGGACGTGCACGTCGCCGGTGTTGCGCAGGACGGCGCCCACCCGGTACGTGCCCTCCTCGGCGGTCGGGGTGAGCGACACGTCGGTGATCTCGACGGCGCGGCGGTGCGCGCCGGGCGTGGTGAGCAGCAGCAGCCCGGCCACGCGCGTGCGGACCTCGACGTTGCCGCCGGCGGGCCTGATGATGCGCGGCTCGGCGAGGAGGCCGGCGTAGAGGGCGGCGGCGCCGTCGGGCAGCGCGCCGGTGACGCGGACGGTGGCGCGCTCGCCGGGCAGCAGGCGGACCAGCGCGGGCTCGACCACCAGTCCGGCCGGGCCGGTGTAGTCGAACGCGCCCTCGACGGTCTGCGACAGGCGCTGGACGCTCAGGGCCACGTCGACGGGATTGGTGTCGTTGTTGACGATGGTGAAGGGCAGGTCGACATCGCGGCCGGCCACCTCCCGCTCCACGACGCCGGGGGTGAGCGACAGCCCCATGGGCGGGGCGTCCTGCGCGTGCGCGGGCAGCGCGATCGCCGCGGCCAGGACGGCCGCGGCGATCGCGAGCAGGCCGCGTGCGCGCATCTGCTTACAGCGCCGCTGCGGCGGTGTAGGTGAGCACCGTGCGGTACGTGCCCGGTGTGTCCGAGGCGAGCACCGTCTGGGCCAGCTGGAGCGTGGCGCTGTCGGTGGTCAGCCCCGTGCCGGTCATGAG
>DATMKC010000271.1:0-7369 GCA_035553555.1 Egibacteraceae bacterium
GTTCGGTCGTGGGCCCTCACCCGTTCCCGCTGCTGGTCCGCGAGTTCGTCAAGGTCATCGGCCAGGAAGTCCGCGCCCAGCTGCTGGAGACCGAGGGTCGCCTGCCCGACGCTGTCGTTGCGTGCGTCGGCGGGGGCAGCAACGCGATGGGGGCGTTCCACGACTTCGTGCGCGAGCCGTCGGTGCGCCTGGTGGGCGTGGAGGCCGGCGGCGAGGGCGTGGCCTCGGGCCGGCACTCCTCGACACTGGGGGGCGGCAGCGAGGGCATCCTGCACGGGGCGCGCAGCTTCGTGCTGCAGGACGAGTTCGGCCAGGTGCTGCCGACCCACTCGGTGTCCGCGGGCCTGGACTACCCCGGCGTGGGCCCCGAGCACGCCTGGCTCAAGGACACCGGCAGGGCCGAGTACGTGCCCGCGACCGACGACGAGGCGCTGGAGGGCTTCGGCCTGCTGTGCCGCCTGGAGGGCATCATCCCGGCGCTGGAGCCGGCGCACGCGGTGCTGCCGGCGCTGCGCGTGGCGCGCGAGCTGGGGCCCGACGGCATCGTGGTGCTGAACGTGTCCGGGCGCGGCGACAAGGACGTGGACGAGGTCGCCTCGATCCTGGCGGTGCGCACGCCGACCGACGAGGCCGGCGCCGAGCCGAAAGCCGTGGACCCGGGGGCCGTGGACCCGGGGGTGGGCGCGTGAACGCGGTCGAGGCGGCGATCCGCGCCGCGAACGCCGACGGCAGGGCGGCGCTGATCGCCTACCTCCCGGCCGGCTACCCGTCCCTCACGGACTCCCGCCAGTGCCTGGAGGCGGCCGTGGAGGCGGGCGCCGACCTGCTGGAGGTGGGCTTTCCGTACTCCGACCCGCTCATGGACGGGCCGACCATCCAGGCGGCGTCGCAGGTGGCGCTGGACCAGGGGCTCACGCCCGCCGACGACTTCGCGCTGTGCCGCGAGCTGACCGCGAACGTCGGCGTGCCGTGCCTGGTGATGACGTACTACAACCTCGCCTGGCACTACCGCGGGGTGGAGCGGCTGGAGGACTTCGCCGCCGAGGCGCGCGACAGCGGGCTGGCCGGCGCGATCCTGCCGGACCTGCCGGCCGAGGAGGGCGCGCCGTGGTGCGCCGTCGCGGAGGCGCACGGCCTGGCGACGGTGTTCCTGGCCGCGCCGACCTCGGCCGACGAGCGCCTGGCCGCCGTCGCGCGGTCGGCCACGGGCTTCGTCTACGCCACCTCGACGCTGGGCGTGACCGGCGAGCGCCAGTCGCTGTCGGACATGGCCGCGCCGCTGGTGGCGCGGCTGCGCGCGGTGACCGACAAGCCGGTGTGCGTCGGCATCGGCGTGACGACGGGGGAGCACGCCGCGGAGGTCGCGGGCTTCGCCGACGGGGTGATCGTCGGTTCGGCGATCGTGCGCGCGGCCGGGGAGGGCGGCCCCGAGGCCGTGCGCGCCCTGGTCAAGGAGCTGGCGGACGGGGTCCGGCGCCGCTGACCCCCGGCCCCCAGATGGGTGCAGGTTGGGCGCTCCCTGGCCCGGGATGCACCCGTTGGGGCCGTCAGGATGTGGACGAGAGGATGGCGATCAGGATGGCGGTCGCACCGGCCACGACGACCATCGCCGCGATCGTGACGCGCCGGGTCACGTCCACGCCGAGCTCTGCCCGCCCCGGCGTCCGCCGCGGGTTCGTCGCACGGTTGGACTCGACCGGGTCGTGCTCCGGCCCGTCGCCGTTGAGGTGAGTGCTCATGGCCGCACACGGTAGCGCCGTCGTCCTGGAGGTCGTGGCGGAGCGACCCGACGACCTTCCGGGCACGGTGGCGCTGCTGTTCGACCATGCCGAGCGACGCGGCCTGCGCCTGAGCTGGCGCGTCGATGACCTGACCGACGACGCGCTGCTGTTCCGCCTGGCGTTCGGCCGGCACGGCGTCGTGCCGGCCGGGCGGGAGGGCACAGGGCGGTTGTTCGCGAAGCCGCTGGCCGCGGACCCCTTGGCGTGGCTGCAGGGCGCGCAGCTCGCCGTGGGCGCCGCCGTTCGAGGGGAGGGCCCTGTGCGCCTGGTGCTGGACCTGGCTGAGCTGGATCGCCCTGACGCGTTCAGCGTGGTGGTCGAGGCGCTCGACCTGATCGAGGGGCTGGTCGCCGCCGGCCGCCTGCGCATGCTGACGCTGGCCGATCTGGCGGAGGAGCATCCCGACGAGCGCTCCTGAACTGTGCACAACCACGGTCCAGCGGGCCGTTTCTGTCACAGGCGGACGGGACGCTTGGCGGCATGGGACGACCGCGAAGCTGGACCGACGAGCAGCTCATCGAGGCGGTGGCGGCATCGGAGACGTTGCTTGAGGTGCTCGAGCGCCTTGGGCTGAAGCGCGGCGGGGGCACGCTCTGGTCCGACGCCGACCTGGCACAGGCGGTGGCCACCAGCTTCTCCATGGCGCAAACCATCGCCGCGATGGGCTTGAGGGTCGGCGGCTCGGTGTATCCGATGCTCCGTGAGCACATCACTCGCCTCGGCCTCGACACGTCCCACTGGACGGGCAACGGCAGGCCGCGAGGCTCTACGTTCCCCGGGCGGAACGGGCGTCCTCTCGCCGACGTTCTCGTCGCTGACAGCGATTACCGCAACACCGACCGGCTCAAGAAGCGACTGCTGCGGGCCGGCCTGAAGGAGCCCCGCTGCGAGATCTGCGGGTTAGCCGAGTGGCGGGACGCTCCCATCCCGTTGCAACTGGACCATGTGAACGGGGTGAGGAGCGACAATCGGCTGGAGAACCTCCGCATCCTGTGCCCCAACTGCCATGCGCAGACCGAGACCTGGTGTGGTCGCAACATCGGTAACGGGCGAGGTACTGTGTCGGATCGGTAGACGCGGAGCTGAGGCCCGCGAATGCCTTTGCCCCGGTGGCGGAATCAGGCAGACGCGCGTCACTCAAACTGACGTATTCGGAAGAATGTGTGGGTTCGAATCCCACCCGGGGCACTCGGATTCGTGTGCGCGCGGGCTCGCGTACACTCCCTGTCCCCGCCTGACCCTGCCGGTGACTCTTGGTCCCCGCACACGGGTCCGGGCTCACGAAGAGGTGCGAGTGCGGCGGTACGGCAACCTGCAGCGGCGGCTGACGGAGGCGCGCGACGAGCTCGCGCGGCTGCGCGAGTCGCTGCGCATCCTGGACGAGCAGGTGGCGTTCCAGCAGGGTGTCGCGGACGAGGCCGAGACCCGGGCGGTGGTGTCGCAGACGCCGCTGGCCGACCGCGAGGCGCGGGACGCGCAGGGGGACCTGCGCCGGCTGCTGCGGCAGCGCGAGGAGGTGGCGGCGACGATCGCGGAACTCGCGGCGGAGCAGGACCAGCTGCTCGACCGCCTGCTGGAGCAGCAGGCCACGGCGCGACCCGCGGAGGGCTGGGGCGAACGAGAGTGGAACGAGCCGGCGACCCGGCGACAGGAGGACTGACGAGATGAGCCCGGCAGCCGAGATCTCGGCGAACGCGACGCAGGGGCACCAGGCCGACGTGGACGAGTCCCTGCTCGACGCCGAGGAGACCCGCCCGGTCCGCGTGCTGATCGCCGAGGACGAGGCGCTCATCCGCCTGGACCTCAAGGAGATGCTCACCGAGGAGGGCTTCGAGGTGGTCGCCGAGGTGGCCGACGGCGCCGCCGCGGTGGAGCGCGCCCGCGAGCTGCGGCCCGACCTGGCCATTCTGGACATCAAGATGCCGGTCATGGACGGCCTGGAGGCCGCCGAGCGCATCACCGACGAGCGCCTGGCCCCGGTCCTGATCCTGACCGCTTTCAGCCAGCGCGACCTCATCGAGCGGGCCCGGCGGGCCGGCGCCATGGCGTACCTGGTCAAGCCGTTCCAGAAGCACGACCTGCTGCCCGCCATCGAGATCGCGGCTGGCCGCTTCGCGGACCTCCAGGGGCTTGCCAGCCAGGTCGGCACCCTCCAGGACCGTCTGGAGGCGCGCAAGCTGATCGAGCGCGCGAAGGGCCTGCTCCAGCAGCACGAGGGCGTCAGCGAGCAGGAGGCGTTCCGCTCGCTGCAGCGCCAGGCCATGACGGACCGCCTGTCCATGCGCGCCGTCGCCGAGTCGGTCATCGCCCGGTACGGTGCCGAAACGGCCTGACGGCGATCTTGACGGAAAGGGAGTCGGCCATCCCCCCGGTGGGGAGGATGGGTTAGGCTCCGTCGCCGCCGAGGGTGGGTTCTGTAGCCCCAGACTTTCGAGGAGACAATCGTGAAGCTTGGCATGCGCTGGCTCTTGGCCCTCGCCGCCGTCATGGCTCTGCTGCTGACCGCGTGCGGGGACGCGGCCGAGGAAGAGCCTCAGGGCGACGACACCGACACCGAGACCGAGAACGAGGGCGGGGACGACCTCGGCCTGATCCAGGAGGGCAGGCTTCTGGTCGGCTCGGACATCAACTTCGCGCCGTTCGAGTTCATCGAGGACGGTGAGGAGAAGGGCTTCGACATCGATCTCATGAACGAGATCGCGGAACGGCTGGGCCTGGAGGTCGAGTACGTCAACACCGGCTTCGACAACATCTTCACGCAGCTCGCCGGCGGCGAGTTCGACGTGATCGTCTCCGCGATCACGATCACCGACGAGCGCAAGGAGATCATCGCCTTCTCGGAGCCGTACTTCGAGGCGAACCAGGCGCTGGTGACCACGCAGGACTCCGGCATCTCCGGGGTGGCCGACCTCGCCGGCAAGGACGTCGGCACCCAGGCGGGCACCACCGGCCTGGACTACGCGCGCGAGAACTTCACCGACGCCAGCATCGTGGAGTTCCCCGACGCGCCCGCCGGCTTCACCGCGCTGGCGGCCGGCCAGCTGGACGCGATGTTCATCGACGTGCCGGTGGCCGTGGAGCAGGTCGAGGGCAACGACGACTTCGTCCTGGTGGAGGAGGTCTCCACCAACGAGCTGTACGGCATCGGCGTGCAGCAGGACGACGCGGCGCTGCTGGAGGCGATCGACGCCGCGCTGGCGGAGATCATCGCCGACGGCACCTACGCGGAGATCTTCGAGACCTGGTTCCCGGGCGCGCAGGTGCCGGACCGCTTCGCGACTGACGGCGCGTCGTAGGCACCGCGGCAACGGTCGCTCGCGCCCATGGACAAGTTCGCCAGGTACTTCCTGGATTGGGAGCGCATGGCGCAGGTCTTCCCGGACCTTCTCCGGGAAGGCCTGCGCAACACTCTCGTGCTGTCCCTGGGCGCGATGGCGATCGGCCTGGTCGCCGGCATGGTGCTCGCCCTGCTCGCGATCTCGCGCCGGTGGTGGGTGCGCGCGCCGGCCCGCGTCTACATCGACCTGTTCCGCGGGCTGCCGGCCATTCTCGTCATCGTGCTGATCGGCACGGGCCTGCCGCTGTCGGGCTACCGGGTGTTCGGCCGCGAGAAGTTCCTCTACGGGATCCTGGCGCTGGGCCTCATCGCCACCGCCTACATCTCCGAGATCTTCCGCGCCGGCATCCAGAGCGTGGACAAGGGCCAGATGGAGTCGGCGCGCAGCGTCGGGATGACCTATCTGCAGGCGATGCGGCTGATCGTGGTCCCGCAGGGCATACGCCGCGTGCTGCCGCCGCTGACCAACGAGTTCATCGCCCTGGTGAAGGACTCCAGCCTGATCTTCATCATCGGGATCTCGGTGGGTGAGCGGGAGCTGTTCCGCGTCGGCCAGAACTACACGCAGCAGCACGGCAACATGTCGGCGCTGGTGGCGGCCGGGCTGTTCTACGTCGCCATCACCGTGCCGCTGGCGCACCTGGTGAACTTCATGGACAAGCGCCTGCGCGAGGGCAAGCGCACGACCGCCGACGCGCTGCCCGCCGGAGCGGGGGAGCACGCGTGAGCGCGACCGCTCCCCGCGTCGCCTTGCGCGGACTGCGCAAGCGCTTCGGCAACGCCGAGGTCCTGCGCGGCATCGACCTGGAGATCGCCGCCGGCGAGGTGGTCTGCGTCATCGGCCCGTCCGGCTCCGGCAAGTCCACCATGCTGCGCTGCGTCAACCGCCTGGAAGAGCCCTCGGGCGGCGCGGTGGAGATCGACGGGCAGGACATCACCGGCCCCGGCGTGGACATCAACGCGATCCGCAGCCGCGTCGGCATGGTGTTCCAGCACTTCAACCTGTGGCCGCACAAGACCGCGCTGGCCAACGTCGCGCTGGCGCCGCGCAAGGTGAAGGGGCTGTCGAGGGCGGAGGCGGAGAAGATCGCGCGCGCCCGCCTGGAGGAGGTCGGCCTGGCCGACAAGGCGGACGCGCGTCCCAGCCATCTGTCCGGCGGCCAGCAGCAGCGCGTGGCGATCGCCCGCGCTCTGGCGATGGACCCGGACGTCATGCTGTTCGACGAGGTCACCTCCGCGCTGGACCCGGAGCTGGTCAAGGAGGTGCTCGACGTCATGCGCGGGCTCGCCCGCGAGGGGATGACCATGATCGTGGTGACGCACGAGATGGGCTTCGCGCGCGAGGCCGCGCACCGCGTGGTGTTCCTGGACCATGGGCGCGTGGTGGAGGAGGGCCCGCCGCAGCGCCTGTTCGACGACCCGCACACCGAGCGGCTCCGCACTTTTCTCGGGCAGGTCCTATGACGGCCCGCTCGCGCTGCCTACACTCTGCCCGGCGCGGCTCCGCCGCCCGCCGCCCGCCCGGAAACCACGGACCAGAAGGACGCCGCGTGCCCACGCTGCCACGGCTGCTCGCTGTCTTCGCGCTCGCCCTGCTGTGCCTGGCCGCTCCGGCCTACGCCCAGGGCCAGGAGGCCCCCGGGGGAGAGGCCGTCAAGGGCACGCTGACCCACGAGGACGAGCCGGTGGAAGGCGCCGTGATCGTGGTGGAGACGGAGGACGGCGAGCCGGTCGGCGAGGTCGAGTCCGACGACGACGGCTCCTTCCAGCTCGAGATGCCGGGCCCTGGCCGCTACCGCGCCACGCTCGACGAGGCGTCGCTGCCGGAGGGCGTCGGGCTGCGCGACCCGGAGCGCGCGACGCTGGAGTTCCAGCTGCGCACGGGCCAGCAGCGCACGCTGATCTACGCGCTGGGCGAGCGGCAGTCCACGGCGTCCGTCCTGCTGCCGCGCATCGCGCAGCAGGCCGCGCAGGGGCTGCGCTTCGGGCTCGTGATCGCGATCACCGCCATCGGCCTGTCACTGATCTTCGGCACGACCGGGCTGGTGAACTTCGCGCACAGCGAGATGGTGACATTCGGCGGCGTGGCGGCGTGGTACCTGAACGCCAGGGGTCCGCGCATCCCGCTCATCGCGGCCGGCGCGCTGGCCGTCGTCCTGGGCGGGCTGCTGGGCGGCGGGCTCGAACGGGGCCTGTGGCGGCCGCTGCGCGAACGCAAGACCGGGCTCATCCAGATGCTGGTGATCTCGAT
>DATMKC010000272.1:0-3308 GCA_035553555.1 Egibacteraceae bacterium
CCGCTGACGCCGCGGCAGCAGCCGCGGACGACGCGGTCGCCGCGGCCCAGCGGGACCTGGCCACCGCCACGGCCACGGTCAACTCCATCCAGTCGACCATCGCCGGCCTGGACGCCGACATCGCCGCCCTGGAGCAGGAGCTGGCCACCACGCTGGACCCGGTGCGCCTGGTGCAGCTCCCCGGCGAGATCGCCGCCAAGGTCAACAGCCGTGACGCCGCCGTGGCCAGCCTGGCCAGCGCCGAGGCGGCCCGCGCCTCCGCCGCCTCCGTGCTCAGCGCCACCGAGACCTCCGCCGTCGCCAAGCGCGGCGCGGCCGCCACCGCCCGCGCGGCGCTGACCGCGGCGGAGTCGGCCATGGCGAGCGCCGTGACCGCGGCCGACAGCGCCGCGACAGCGCTGTCCAAAGCCATCAGCCAGGCCGACGCGGCGGTGGCCGCCGCCGCGGCCGCCGACTTGGCCGTGGCCACGGCGGCCCAGCAGGCCGACGCCCTGCAGGCTCGCCTGCGCACGCTGCTGCAGGCGGTGTCGGACCTGCTGGAGGGCATGCCGCCGCTGCCGGTCCTGGAGCAGGAGCTGGACGAGGCGCTGCGCGCCGCGCCGATCGTGTCCATCGGCGGGTTGGCGCTGGAGACCACGGTGACGGCCAGCCCCGCCGGCAGCAGCAACCTCGTGCACTGCAAGGTCGAGCGCGTGACCGTCCTGGGCCTGTCGCCCGAGGTGGAGGAGTGCACCGACCTGATCGCCATGGAGAAGGAGGCGGTCCGCCAGGTCAACGAGCTGCTGCAGAGCCTGGGCGCGGTGGGCGTGCAAGGCGTCCAGCTCCTCGGCCCCGGCGGCACGTGGAGTCAGCCGGGGCCCGTCGGGCCGGACGGCAAGGCGCGCTCCGAGGGGCAGATGGCCGCGCTGACGCTGTCCATCCCTGAGGTGAGCCTGGACGGCGTCGCCGCGAACCTGCTGGCGAAGGTGGGGCCGATCCTGGAGGCGATCAGGTCGCGGCCCGCCTCGGCGATCATCGTGCCGACCATCCGCCCCGCGGACGGCAAGGACTTCGTCCAGCTCGCGGCTTCCGGGCCGCGGATGGAGGCGGGGTCGCGCACCCTCGGCGACCAGATCCAGGTGCTGTCCGACGAGCTGGACAACGTGCGCCCGCCCGACGAGCTGCAGAACCTGTCCACCGGCTCCGTCCACGCCGTGGTGGCCCAGGCCAAGACCGTCGCCGAGTTCGACACCACGCGGATGGACGACCAGGACACCTCCGACCCGACCTCCGTCTGCGGCGGCGACCCGGTGTGCCTGGCGCAGTGCGCGGCCGGCAACTGCCCGGGGTCGGCGGCCGGCGACGACCCGGCCGCCGCGGGCGGCGGGCGCGGCTCCGGCTCCGACAGAATGGGCCTGCCATGGTCCGGCGACGCGACCGGGGCGAAGCTGCCGGTGACGGGCGCGGCCGGCGGGCTGACGGCGGTGGCGCTGCTGGCGCTGGGCGGCGCGGGCGCGGGCTGGCTGCGGCGTCGCCCGCGCCCGTAGCCGCCTCGCGTCAACGGTCGGCCATGGCCAGCCAGGTCAGCACGAACGCGTACACCGTGAGCATGAAGCCGAGCACGGTCCCGTAGGCCCAGTTGAATATGCGGTTGTCCTGCTTGGAGATCTCCTCGCGGATCTGCCTGGTCATGTCCAGGCGCAGCATCTCGAGGTCGTGCTGGCGGAGTTCGGTCGGCATCACACACCCCCGTGGGTCGCGGTTTGCGGGAAGCACGCGAACGTAACCCGACGTGGCGCGGCTCGCCGAAATTTCGGCCTTCCACCTGTGGATAGCGCGCGGGCCCCCGCAGTTGCTAGCCCCAGCGGTTGACGGCGACGATCAGCGCGGCCAGCGCGAGCGTGCTCCGGAGATGGGTGACGTTCAGCTTGTCGAGCTTCTCGTGCACCGATGCGAAGCCCCGCTCCACGCGGTCCGAGAGCCGGTCGATGCGGTTGTCGAGACGCTTGATGTCGTCCTTGCTCGCGGCTTCCTCCTGGGCCACGGTCATCGCCTCCTCGCTTTCGTTCGGTCGTGTTCGTGCCGCCGGCGCGGCCGGCGGGCTTAGCCCCAGCGGTTGACGGCGAGGATCAGCGCGGCCAGCGCGAGCGTCGAGCGGAGCTGGTTGGTGCTCAACCGCTCGATCTTGCCCTGGAGTTCGGCCTGGAGTTCGTCGATCCGGCGGTGCACCGCCGCGAAGCCCCGCTCCACGCGATCCGAGAGCCGGTCGATGCGGTTGTCCAGCCGCCTGATGTCGTCCTTGGTCGCGGCTTCCTCTTGCGCCACCGTCATCTCCTCCTCGCTTTCGTCCGGTCTTCTCCAGTAGTCGGCTAGCCCCAACGGTTGACGGCGACGATCAGCGCGGCCAGTGCGAGCGTCGAGCGCAGGTGATTGATGTTGAGCCGCTCGATGCGTTCCGAAAGTCGATCGACACGGTCTGAGAGCCGGTCGACACGGTCCGAAAGCCGGTCGATGCGGCCGTCGAGCCGCTTGATGTCGTCCTTGCTCGCGGCTTCCTCCTGCGCCACCGTCATCGCCTCCTCGCTTTCGGCGTCCCACGATCGGAGTGATTTGGCGAACGTACCCCGGAGGCGGCGCACACGGCGGAAAACGGCCTCGCGGGCTGTGGACAAAAAAACCGAAAGGAACGTGCGCCCGGTATGTCTGAGCAGTCGGGAACCAACGCGTCGGGGCCGATGCTGTCGTTCCGGTATGGCCGTGCCCACCACGGACGGCCGGGACGACGGGCGGCCGGGGCTGCACATCACACCCGCACATCGAGGCTTGCACCCCGGTCGCCCGCTTCCCAGTTCCGCCTTCCCGCCCGCGCCGCGGGAGCCGTCCTGTGGAAAGGTTTGCGGAACCGGCTCCCCCCGCCGGGCGTTCCCCTATCATGACCACGCTCCGGCGGGGTGGTCCCGGCACGCCGCAGATGCCGTCTCGGCACCTGGCTGGGTTCCCAGAAGTTGACGATTCGCGCGTACCGATTCGCCCGCGTTGGCCTTGACGCGGTGCGGCCTCGGCTACGGTAAGCGACATTGCCGTTGGCGCGTTGCCAGTGGTGAGCAAGCGGGAAGGGGGCAGTTGTGGCCTTGGAGTCGGCTCGTGGAATGGCGCGGGCCCGGCGAACGGTGCTGGCGGGCGTGCTCACGCTCGGCCTGGTCCTGTCGCTGGCGCCGGGTGCCGCCGCCGAGCACTACGAAGGCACGTTCGAGGTCCAGGGCGCCACGCCCACGGAGGCCTCCGTGTCCTTCAGCCGGCTGACCTTCCCCGGCGGGTCCGCCGAGGCC
>DATMKC010000273.1:0-3953 GCA_035553555.1 Egibacteraceae bacterium
GTACAGCGGCGACCACTCGCCGCGCCCGCCGCTCAGCGGGTTGCGCGCGGTGGCCATGAGCGTGTCCACGACGGCCGCGTT
This sequence comes from Egibacteraceae bacterium, assembly GCA_035553555.1. GTDB lineage: Bacteria > Actinomycetota > Nitriliruptoria > Euzebyales > Egibacteraceae > DATMKC01. The sequence goes on from DATMKC010000273.1 coordinate 82, forward strand.
GTCCAGGCCCAGCTCCAGCAGCAGCGCGGCGACGCCGGCGACGTGCGGCGCGGCCATCGACGTCCCGGCGAAGAAGTCGTAGCCGGGCGTGCCCTCGATCTCCGTGCAGACGCCGCCGCGGTCGGCCGGCACGGTGGAGACGATGTCGTCCTGGCAGCGCAGCAGGGCGGCGCCGCCGGGAGCGGCCACGGCGCGCCCGTCGGGGTCCAGCGGGAAGTTGGAGTACAGCGGGCGCTGCTCCAAGCGGTCGGTGGCGGACACGCACAGGGCGCCGGAGCCGAACGCGGGCTCCGCGCACACGGACGCGAACTCGTTGCCCGCGGCGGCGATGACCACCACGCCCGCGGCGATGGCGTCGTCGATGGCCTCCAGCAGCGGGTCCTCCACGCCCAGCAACGTGAACGCCTGCGCGCCCGGCAGCGCCCCCAGGCTCAGGTTGACGACGTCGGCGCCGTTGTCCGCCGCCCAGCGCACGCCGGCGGCGACCTCCTCGAACGTGCCCTCGCCCGCGCCGTTGAGCGCCTTGACGGCGAGCAGTCGCGCGTCCGGCGCCACACCGGCGATGCCCTCGCCGTTGCCGGCCTCCGCGGCGACGATCCCGGCCACGTGCGTGCCGTGGGGATGCCCGTCACCGGCGCGGCGCTCACCGGAGTCGATGTCGCCGTCGCCGCAGCCGTCCGGCGCGTCCGCGCAGCCGACGAAGGTCGCCCCGCCGGCGATCTGGCCGGCCAGGTCCGGGTGGTCCAGGTCCACGCCGCTGTCGATGATCGCAATCGTCTGGCCGACCCCCGTTGCGCTGCCCCAGGCCTCGGCCAGGCGCAGCTGCTCGTGCCCCCACTGCAGGCCCGACAGCGGGTCGAGCGTGCCCGTGGGCACGCTCCGCGCGGAGGCGGCCGGCACGGCCAGGAGGATCAGTCCGGCCACGAGGGCGACGAGACGGCGCATGGGGCGGCTCCTTTTCCGGACCAGCCCGCCGGGCGGCGGCCACCGATGTCCAGATGATGGGGATATATACCCAATAGCCATATCCGGCTAGTCCCCTGGGTGCAACCCGCGGTCCGTGGCCGGAAACACCCAGCAGGGATGCGCTCAGGCTCGGCCGCTGCGGTCGGTGAAGCGCTCCGGCCAGGCGCCGTGCGCGCGCACCTCGGCGAACGCCGCGGCGAGGCGGTCGCAGAACGCCGGGGTCAGGCCGTCCTCGGCGTGGCCGAACCCCGGCGGCTCCAGCCACAGCGTCCTGGGCTCGGCGGCGTTGGCGTACAGCAGCTCCGCCTGGTCAGGGCCGAAGTAGTGGTCGTCCATGCCGTGCACGATCAGCAGTGGCGCGGGCGCGATGCGGGCCACCCGCAGCAGCGGCTCGTCCGGGAAGTCCCAGCCGCGGGCGACGCGGGTGCGCAGCAGGCCGCGCACGGCCGCGCGGCCGGCGGTCCACACCGGGAGGCGTTCGATGCGCGTCATCTCCGGGCTGGTGCGCAGGCCCCAGCGCGCGGCCGTGCTGATGACGCAGACCGCGTCGGGGCGGGCCGGCCCGCGCGCGGCGGCGGCCCCGGCTCCGCGCACCACCGCCGCTCCGCCCATCGACAGCCCCAGCAGCCCGACCCAGTCGTGGCCGCGGCGCCGCAGCCACGCCAGGGCCGCCAGCGCGTCGAGCTCCTCGCGGTCGCCGAGCGTGCAGCGCCCCCCGGAGCGGCCGTGGCCGCGCAGATCCACCGCGAGCACGCCGCCGAAGGCGGTCAGGCGCTCGGCCAGCAGCGCCAGGCGCGGCTTGCGGTGGTGGCCGCCGAAGCCGTGCAGCAGCGCCACCGCCGGACCGCCCGGGGCCGGACCGGGCAGGTAGCTGCCCGCGAGCTCGACCCCGTCGGCGGCGGCCAGCCGGACGTGCTCGTGGGGCACGGCGAACCCCGGCACCAAGCCCCACACGTCCAGCAGGCGCCGCAGCCGCGGGCCTGGCCGCTCCACGGCGGACAGGTTCGTCCGCCGGCCGGCGCGCCGCCCCACCACCGCGGTCAGGCGCCGGGCTTGAACACCATGTCGAGCACGAGGATCCACAGGATCACCAGGTTCACCCCGGAGAAGCGCTTCATGCGCTCCCGCAGGGCGGCCACCTCCGGGTCCGCCGGGCCGCGCTCCGCGCCCAGCGTGGAGATCTTCTTGGCGGTGGGCCCGAGCACGGCCATGCCCACCACCAGGGTGAGCAGGAACCCGGCGATGCCGACGGCGATCCACAGGTCCTCGAAGTTCCAGGCGTCGCGGCTCAGCACCAGCCCGAAGCCGGACACGACGGCCAGCAGCGAGGCGGGCATGAAGAACGCCTTGCTGAAGAACTCCATCTGCGCGCCGACCGCCCCCAGCGCCGGACCGGCCTGCGCCTTCTGCAGGCGCCCCATCATGATGCCGAGCGCCGTGCTGCCGCCCACCCACAGGATGGCGGCGGCGACGTGCAGGAACAGCCAGACCTCGTACGCCTCCACGGACCTACCTCCTTCGGCCCCTGCCGACCGGGGGCTGCCAGGCCGATCCTAGAGGCGCGCCGTCCGCGGGCGCCGCAGCGCGCACGGCCCGCGGACGGCGTCGCGTCCGCTCAGGCTGACGTCCCGGCGGGCTCCCGCCTGGTCTCGTCGGACTGCGCCACGCCCGCTCGGGCCACGTTGGCCTCCACGGCGTGGGCCTCGCCGCCCAGCCGCACGGGGATGCGGTGAGGCTTGGCCTCCTCGGCGACCGGGATGCGCAGCCGCAGCACGCCGGCGTCGTAGCTGGCGTCCACCCTGGACAGGTCCAGGCCGTCGCCCAGCGCGAGCCGCCTGGTCACCTCCCCCATGGGCCGCTCGGCGACCAGCACCTGGTCGTCCTCGCGCCAGCGCGCCTCCCGGCGGGCGTGCACCTGCAGCACCCCGCGCTCGACGGTGAGCGAGATCGCGTCGCGATCCACGCCGGGCAGGTCCATGTCGACGATCAGCTCGTCCCCGCGGCGGCACACGTCCATCGGCATCGCGGCCGCCAGGCGGTCCGAGGCCAGCGAGGAGAACATCCGCTCCACGTCACGGAGCGGGTCGAAGCGCGTGAGCATGGTCACCACCTCCCAAAACACTCTCGCCACAAGCGCTTCGGGCACGGCGTCCCGTGAAGGGCCGCCGTGCACCAGATGATTCCCACACGGGCGGATTTTACGCCCCCCTGGCGCCCGCACGCCGCGGGCGGGTAGACCGGGGGCCATGGACGGCATGCGCGCGGACGTGCTGGTGGCAGGCGGCGGCCTGGGGGGCGTCGCCGCCGCGCTCGCGGCGGCCGACCACGGCGCGCGCGTGGTGCTCACCGAGGAGACCGACTGGCTGGGCGGGCAGCTCACCAGCCAGGCGGTGCCGCCGGACGAGCATCCCTGGATCGAGTCGTTCGGCTGCACCGCGTCCTACCGGCGCCTGCGCGACGGCGTCCGGGAGCACTACCGCCGCTGGTACCCGCTGACGCCGAACGCGCGGGACCTGGCGGTGCTGAACCCCGGCGCGGGACTGGTCTCGACGCTGTGCGTGGAGCCGCGCGCCGCCCTGGCGGTGCTCGAGGCGATGCTCGCGCCGCACCGCGGCGCCGGACGGCTGCGCGTGCTGGCGCGCCACCGTCCCGTGGCCGCGCACGCCGACGGCGACCACGTCCGCGGCGTGACCCTGCGCGACCTGGACGGCGGCGGCGAGGTCCACGTGGAGGCGACCTACGTGCTGGACGCCACCGAGACCGGCGAGCTGCTGCCGCTGGCGGGGTGCGAGTTCGTGGAGGGCTTCGAGCCGGCGCGCGACACCGGCGAGCCCCACGCGCCGGCCAGCGCCCAGCCGCGCAACCACCAGGCGGTGACGTGGTGCTTCGTGCTCAGCCACCACGAC
>DATMKC010000274.1:0-7215 GCA_035553555.1 Egibacteraceae bacterium
GCGGCCTCCAGCTCCGTGGTGTCGACCGTGGTCTGCAGGGTCGCCGACACGATGTTCACCAGCGCCAGGGCACTGCCCGGATTCGGGGCGCCCGCGATGTAGTGCGGCACCTCCGCCCACAGCCCCACGGCCGGGATGCCGTGCTCGGCGAGCGCGCCCTGCAGCGCGCTGTTCAGCCCCACCGGCCCGTTGTAGCCGGGGATCGGGATGGCCTCGGGGACCAGGTCGCCGGCCACGGCGTTGGTCGCGCGCATGATGCGCACCGGCCGGGTGTGCGGCACGGCGGCCGGGTAGGCGCCGAGGCCGATGGCGGCCTCCACGCCGAGCAGGCGGCACGCGCGGGCGACCTCGTCACAGAACGCGTGCCAGCGCATGTCCGGCTCCACGCCCAACAGCAGCACGGCGTCGTGCGGACCGTCCACGGACGCGGTGTACAGCTCGATGCCGGGCCAGTCGACGCGGCGCAGCTCGCCGGCGTCGACGAGCACGGTGGGGCGCCGGGCGCGGTAGTCGACGAAGCTGTCGCGGTCGAACTCGGCCACGACCTCCGACTGCCAGCGGTGCGACAGGAACATCGCCGCCGTCCCCGCGGCCCCGCCGGCGTCCACGAAGCCCTCCAGCGCGGTCAGCAGGATCGGCCGCCGCAGGGGCGGCGGGTCGCTGCGCCAGTGCAACAGGGTCGCCATGCCGCCAGGCTACTTGCCGCGGCCGGCGGCGCGGAACGCGGCCGACGCGGCGGCTGGCGCCCTACAGGCGGCGGGTGGGATCGGGGTCCGCGACGTGCTCGCGCGGGGGCTGCGCCTCTGGGTGGACGGGCTCGTCCACGCGCTGCTCGCGGTGCACGACCTCGCGGTCCGGGCCCACGTTGCGCACCACGGCCAGGATCAGGCCGGCCAGCAGGCTCCAGCCCAGCAGGGCGATGAGCGCGGTCAGCAGGTACTGCTGCTCCGGGAACATGTTGCGGAAGGGGGCCAGGAACACCCCGGCGACCGCGCGCACGAACGACACCACCCCGTTCTCGGGGTTGGCGCCCAGCAGGCGCAGCAGCGTGTCGAGACCGATGAAGCCCGCGATCACGAGCAGCGCCGTGTTGATCCAGCGCGACGGGCCGTCCCAGTAGCTCGTGCGGACATGGCTGGAGGCGTAGGGGCTCATGCCTCGGGTATGCCCTGGGAGCCCTCCCGCGTAAACGCGCCGTCGGGCACCTCGCCGCGCGCGTGGTGCACCAGCAGGTCCACCGCGATCCACAGCAGCTTCGCCAGCGGGTAGGCCAGGACCGGCACCACCACCATGAGGGCCAGGGACACCACCAACAGCGGCGTCCACGGCACGTCCGGGTGCGTGGCGGCGATCACGACGAGCATCAGCACGGCGAACACCAGGTAGATGAGGCCGGTCACCACGACCATCGCCCCGACCCAGTAGCCCTCCTCGCGCTCGAAGCGGTAGCCGCACGTGGGGCAGACCGGCTTCAGTTCGAACCAGCTCGCGAAGACGCCGCGCCCGCCGCACCACGGGCAGCGGCGCAGGAACGCGCGCGGGATCGCGGGCAGGCGGCTGCGGTTGGGGTCCATGCCCACGACGGTACCGCTCCGGGAAACCGTGGACGGGAGCGGAATGGCCGATTTCCGCCAGCGGCTGTCGCAGCCAGCGGCGACCATGGGACCGTGACCGACGACCCGATGAGCCACGACGCGATGGACGACGACGCGCGCTACCGCGCCGTGACCGCCCGGGATCCCCGCTTCGACGGGCTGTTCTTCGTCGCCGTGGGATCGACCGGCATCTACTGCCGCCCGAGCTGTCCGGCGATGACCCCCAAGCGCGCCAACGTCACGTTCCACCGCACCGCCGCCGCGGCGCAGCAGGCCGGCTACCGCGCGTGCAAGCGCTGCCGGCCGGACGCCGTGCCCGGCTCGCCGGAATGGGACGTGCGCGGCGACGTGGTCGGCCGGGCCATGCGCCTGATCGAGGACGGCGTCGTGGACCGCGACGGCGTCGGCGCGCTGGCCGCCCGCCTGGGCTACAGCGTCCGCCACCTGAACCGCGTGCTGACCGAGGAGCTGGGAGCGGGCGCCCTCGCGCTGGCGCGGGCGCGGCGCGCGCAGACGGCGCGCGTGCTGCTGGAGACCACCGACCTGCCCGTGGCCACCGTCGCCTTCGCCGCCGGCTTCTCCAGCATCCGCCAGTGCAACGAGACCGTGCGCGCCGTGTTCGACCTGTCGCCCACGCAGCTGCGCCGTGCCGCGAGCGCCACACCCGCGCCGGCGACCGCCGGGATGGTGCCGCTGCGCCTGCCGTTCCGGCGCCCGTACGACGTGGACCGCCTGCTCGCGTTCTTCACGCGCCGCTGCGCCGACGGCCTGGAGGAGTCCGACGGCACGACGTACCGCCGCTCGCTGCCCCTGCCGCACGGCGCCGGGGTCGTGGAGGTGTCCGCCGCGGACGCGGACAAGGGCTGGGTGTCCTGCCGCCTGCACCTGGAGGACGTGCGCGACCTGGCCACGGCCGTGCGCCGGACGCGGCGGCTGCTGGACCTCGACGCCGACAGCGTCGCCGTGGACGACGCGCTCGGCAGCGACAACGTCCTGGGAGCGCTGGTCGCGGCCCGCCCGGGCCTGCGCGTGCCGGGCGCCGTGGACGGCGACGAGCTGGCGGTGCGCGTGGTGCTGGGCCAGCAGGTCTCCATCGCGGGCGCCGTGACGCTGGCGGCACTGCTCACCGCGCGCTACGGCAAGCCGCTCGGGCGGCCGGTCGGCGGCGTGACGCACCTGTTCCCCACCGCCGCGGCGCTGGCCGAGGCGGCCGACGAGGACCTCGCCATGCCGCAGGCGCGCCGCCGCGCGCTGCGCGGCCTGTGCCGGGCACTGGCCGAGGGCGAGGTCGTCCTGGACGGCAGCGCGGACCGCGAGGAGCTCGGCGCCCGGCTCCTGGCGCTGCCGGGCATCGGACCGTGGACCGTGGCGTCGATCCGCATGCGCGCCCTGGGCGACCCGGACGTGTTCCTGGCCGGCGACCTCGGCGTGCGCTACGCGCTGCGGCGGCTCGGCCGGCCGGAGGACCCCAAGGCGGCGGACGCATTGGCGGGCCGCTGGCGGCCATGGCGGTCCTACGCCCTGCAGCACCTGTGGGCGCTGCTGAACGAAGGAGACGAGGCATGAGCGTGTGCTGGACGAGTATGGACACCCCGGTCGGCAGGCTGGTGCTCACCAGCGACGGGGCCGGCCTGACCGGCCTGACGATGGAGCCCCAGGAGGGCCGACGGCCCGTCGGCGCCGCGCACCGCGCCGACGACGTGCTGCGAGAGGCGGTGAGCCAGCTCGACGAGTACTTCGCTGGGCGGCGCGAGGTGTTCGACCTGCCGCGGTCGGCTCCCGGCACCGTCTTCCAGCGCACGGTGTGGGAGGAACTGGTGAAGGTCCCCTTCGGCGAGACGGTCAGCTACGGGGAGCTCGCGCGGCGCATCGGCCGGCCCACGGCCGTGCGTGCCGTCGCGCGCGCGAACGCCACCAACCCGCTGGGGATCGTGGTCCCCTGCCACCGGGTGATCGGCGGCGACGGGACGCTCACCGGCTACGCGGGCGGCCTGGAGCGCAAGCGCTGGCTGCTCGCGCACGAGGGCGCGCTGCTGCCGGTGGGTGACTAGCGCGGCAGCTCGAAGCCGCGCAGCAGGACGATGTCGGCGTGGCTCGCCTCCAGCCGCTGCCCCATGATCGCCTGGTAGGCGTCGGAGGTGTACCAGCGCTGGAACGCCTCGCGGTCGGGGAACTCGATCAGGTTCACCTTGCTCGCGGTGAACTGCCCCTCCAGCACCTCGGGGGACTCGTCGGATGCGAGCAGCCGCCCGCCTGTGCACTTCAGCGTGGGCAGGAAGCCCATCGCGTAGCGGTCATAGCCGGCCCGGTCGTGAATCGTCACCGTGGCCACCACGTACACCGGCATCGATGCCCCTTCCTCCGGACGTCCGTCCGCCCGCGGACGCACACCGCAGCCTAAGTCCTCCACGCCCGTCGACCGGACGGTGGCCGCGGCCTAGGCTGCGAGCCCGGCGTCGTTCGGCGGCGAAGGAGACCGACGGGAGGAGCGGGCATGACGGTTCTTGCGAAGGTGGAGGCGCACACGCGTCCGGACACGATCGACGCACTGCGGGACCTGCTGGCGGAGATCCTGCCGGACACGCGCGCGTTCGACGGCTGCCTGGGACTGGAGACGTGGCAGAACCAGGACGACCCCCGGCACTTCATCCTGACGGAGCGCTGGGAAGCGCGGGCCGACCACGAGAAGTACCTGGCGTGGCGCATGGAGACGGGCGTGCTAGGCCAGATCGTCGCGCTGCTCGACGGCGCGCCGGACATCAGCTACCACGACGAGGTCGCCGTCTAGCGAGCGACCCGCGACGGGGGCCTGCCGGGACCGTGAGGACGCCTGCGTCCGCGACCCTAGGATGGGCCGCGCACAGGGAGGCGTCTGGGTTCCTGGTGGGCCCCACGGTCTTCAAAACCGATGAGGGCGGCTCGGCCGTCCTGGCGGGTTCGATTCCCGTCCGCCTCCGCTCCCGCAGACGGAACCGGGGTGTGTCGAGCTGGTCAACCACACGTTGACTCAGTCGACACACCCCGGTTGGAGCGGGTGTCCGCGAGAGGTGGCGGCTACAGGCCCAGGATGGCCTGGATCTGCGCCATGACCTCAGCCGGCACGGCGCTGTGGCCACCCAGCACGTAGACCAGGTTGATCCGGCCGGCCCCTGCCTCCAGGTAGGCGCGAACGTCCTCCGGCAGCGTGTCGCCGACCAGCAGCACCGGAGCCTTGATCCGCCCGGCGTGCGCCGCGCCGGCGAGCGCGTCCGGGAAGGTCTTGCCGGTGGCGATGACCACCGACGTGGCGTCCGGGAACTCCTCGGCGGCGATCACCGCCGAGGTCGCGAAGCGGTCCTTGCCGCTGCGCCGCTGCACGTCCAGGCCCAGCGCCTCCAGCTCCGCGATGACCTCGTCGGAGATCACCTTGGCGCCGCCGGCGACCGTGACCTTGGTGCCGTCCGGCAGGCCGGCCAGGAACTCGCGCACGCGCGGGTCCAGGACGGTCGCCGGGGTGAGCAGCACAGGGGCGCCGCGGTCGGCGGCGCTGGCCGCGCCGGACAGCGCGTCGGGGAAGTTGCCGGCGTTGGCCAGCACGACCTCGTCGATGTCCTCACCGGCGGCGACCAGCGTCTCGGCCACGGCCAGGGCGGTGTCCACGCGATCCGTGCCGGAGATGCGCTCGACCGTGTAGCCGAGCCCCTCCAGCACCGTCACGACGTCGTCGGAGATGGCCGACGTGCCGCCCAGGATGTACACGGTGCCGCCCGGGGCCAGCACGCGCTGGATCTCCGCGAGCACCGAGTCCGGGAGCTGGTCGGTCGAGGTCAGCAGCACCGGCGCGTCCTCCAGCGCCGCCAGCGTGGCCGAGGCCAGGGCGTCGGCGAACCCGTCGGCCCGGGCGAGCACGACCGCGGAAGCGCTGCCGTCCTCGGGGAAGGCCTCCTCGGACAGGTCGGTGCCCGTCTCGAAGCGGTCACGGCCGGACAGGCGCGCGCTGCCGGGGCCCACCTGCACGGTGACCGTCGCGGTGACGGCCGTGCCGCCCTGCGGGATGGCCGTGACGGTGACGGCGTAGTCGCCCTCCTCGGCGTAGACGTGACGCACGTGCGCCTTGGCCTTCATCTTGTGGGGGTGGCCGCCACCGGTGACGGCCTGCGGTTCGCTGCCGTCACCGAAGTCGATGACGAACTCCACGGACGTGCAGGCGTTGCCGCCCCGCCCGCGCCCCTGGCCGGCCTCGGCGCTCTTGCCGCGACCCTGGCCCTGGCCGTGGGCGCTCAGCGACTCCACCGTCTCGTCGGTGCCGTCGGTGCCGTCGGTGCCGTCGGTGCCGTCGGTGTCGTCGGCCGGCGCCTCGGGGGTGCAGTCGTCGGCGTCGTCCGCCTCGTCCGCCTCGTCCGCCTCGTCCACGTCGTCGGCGTCGTCCGCCTCGTCGATGTCGTCGGTGTCGTCGGTCTCGTGGGCGTCCAGAGTCTCGACGGTCTCGTCGCCGCCGTCCGGGTCGCCGGCCGGGTCATCAGGGTCGACGGCCGGAGCGTCGGAGTCGTCGGCGGGAGCGTCCGCGGCGGGCGGGCACTCCGGCTCGTCGACGTCGTACTTGGCCTTGATGAGGACCGGGTGACCGGCCTTCACGACGGCGGGCGCGGCCTTCAGCTCCAGGCCCGCGACCTCGACCTCGTGGTCGTCGTCGCCGTCGGCGACCGCGGGGACCGCCGGCAGCAGCAGCATGAGCACGGCGGAAAGGGTGAGCAGCGCGCGCGCGAAGCGGCGCACAGGGTGGTGCATGACGTACTCCCTTCGGTGAAGGGGCAACCCGGCTGACCGCCTTGGGGGAAGGCGGTCCCGTGGCTTTGCGAGCCCCGCCTTGCGGCGGGGGGTGCCCTTAGACGTCTTGTCGGCCGATACAGCGTACGGGACGAGTCAAAGGATACGGACAAAAGGAATCGATTTTCCGGCCATGAACCGGCGCCCCCGCGGGCATGGTGGCCGGGTCGTGGAAAGAGTGCTCGCTGACCGTTACCGGCTCCGCCACCGCATCGGCGGTGGCGGCATGGGTGCCGTGTTCGAAGCCGAGGACGTGGTGCTGGAGCGCACGGTCGCGGCGAAGGTGCTGCCCGGGGTGGGCACCGGTGACCGCGAGTTCCTGCGCGAGGCGCGTGCGCTGTCCCGGCTGCGGCACCACGGGATCGTGGGGCTGTACGACGCCGGCTCCGACCGGGGGGACGCCTACCTGATCCTGGAGCTGGTGTCGGGCCAGACCCTGCGCGAACGCCTCGACGCCGGCCCCTTGGACGCGCAGGAGGCCGGGCGCGTGGGTCACGAGCTGGCCGAGGCGCTCGGCCACGCGCACCGCCTGGGTGTGGTGCACCGCGACCTGTCGCCCTCCAACGTGCTGCTGGACCGCAGCGGCCGCGTGCGCCTGACCGACTTCGGCATCGCGCGGCTGTCCGAGGCCACGGCCACGTCGGCGTCCGAGGTCTGGGGCACTCCCGCCTACATGGCGCCCGAGCAGGTCGCCGGCGAGGCGGTCGGCCCCCCGGCGGACGTGTACGCCCTGGGCCTGCTGTTGCTGGAGGCGCTGACCGGCCGGCGGGCGTTTCCCGGCGCGCCCAGGGAGTCCGGCTTCGCCAGGCTGCAC
>DATMKC010000275.1:0-3543 GCA_035553555.1 Egibacteraceae bacterium
CCTCGGCCCGCTGGGCGCCATGTGCCGGCAGTACCTGCGCGCGCCGAGCGTCGTGGTGGAACTCGACTGGCAGCGCGGCGCCGAGCCGACCGCCGCCGCGCGCCAGCACCTCGTCGCCGTCCTGCGGCAGGCGACGCAGGCCGACGTGACGCTGGCCGGCGGGTCCGAGATCCCGGGCGAGGCCGAGGTGTCCTCCCCGGACAGCCTCAGGGCGCTGGCCGCCGCCCACCGCGACACCTTCTCCACCCAGGACCGGGCCGTCATGTACGTGCTCAGCGTGCGCGGGCGGTTCCAGGAGGAGAGCGCGCTGGGCGTGGCCTACCGCGCCAGCGAGTTCGCGATCTTCCCCGACCTGATCGGCGGGCTGTCGGCGCTGCTCGGCGGGCGGGCGGCGATCGAGCGCGCGGTGCTCGTGCACGAGGCCGGCCACCTGCTGTGCCTGGTGAACATCGGCTACTCCTCGGCGTTCGACCGCGAGGACCCCGACCACCCGAAGCACTCGTCTGACCGCTCGTCGGCCATGCACTGGGCGATCGAGACCTCGGCCATCGCGCAGCTGTTCTCCGGGCCGCCGCCGGACACCTTCACGGCGCAGGATCTGGCCGACCTCGAGGGGCTGCGCTCGGGCCGGTACTGAGACAGGCCGGGGTGTACCGTTTGCGGCCAGAGCCGTCCAGCAGCCGTGCAGCAGGGGAGTAGGACCGTGAGCGCACCCGCGGAGGACTTCGACAGCGTCCTCGTGCTCGACTTCGGCGCCCAGTACGCGCAGGTGATCGCGCGGCGCGTGCGGGAGTGCCACGTGTACTCGGAGATCGTGCCGTGCTCGATCACCGCGGAGGAGGTCAGGGCCCGCCGTCCCAAGGGCCTGATCCTGTCCGGCGGGCCCAAGTCGGTGTACGCCGAGAACGCGCCGACGGTGGACCCGGAGCTGTTCGAGCTGGGCGTGCCGGTGCTGGGCATCTGCTACGGCCAGCAGCTCATGGCCGCCACGCTGGGCGGCGAGGTGGCGCGCACGGGCGGCAGCGAGTTCGGCAAGACCGAGGTCGAGGTCGACCCGACCAGCGTGCTGCTGCGCGACCAGCCGCGCGACCAGACCGTCTGGATGTCGCACAACGACGCCGTGGTGCGCGCCCCCGACGGCTTCCGCGTGGTCGGCTCCTCGCCGGGCGCGCCCGTCGCCGCCTTCGAGGATCCCGAGCGGGGTTTCTTCGGTGTGCAGTACCACCCGGAGGTGACGCACACGCCGCGCGGCATGGACGTGCTGCGCAGCTTCCTCGCCCACACCGGTGCGAAAACGTCGTGGACCGCGCACTCCGTGATCGAGGCGGCGGTGGAGGCGATCCGCGCCCAGGTCCGCGATGCCAAGGTGCTGTGCGCGCTGTCGGGCGGGGTGGACTCCGCGGTGGCCGCCGCGCTGGTCCACGAGGCCATCGGCGCGCAGCTCACCTGCGTGTTCGTGGACCACGGGCTGCTGCGCGCGGGCGAGGCGGAGCAGGTGCAGGAGACCTTCGGCGACCAGTACTCCACCAAGCTGGTGACGGTGAAGGCCGCCGACCGCTTCCTGGAGAAGCTGGCCGGCGTGACCGACCCGGAGACCAAGCGCAAGATCATCGGCACCGAGTTCATCCGCGTGTTCGAGGACGCGGCGCGCGAGCACGCCGGCGACGCCGCGTTCCTGGTGCAGGGCACGCTGTACCCGGACGTGATCGAGTCCGGGCACGGCACCGCGGCCACCATCAAGAGCCACCACAACGTGGGCGGGCTGCCGGAGGACATGGCGTTCGACCTGGTGGAGCCGCTGCGCTGGCTGTTCAAGGACGAGGTGCGCCGCGTCGGCGAGGAGCTGGGGCTGCCGCCGGAGATCGTGTGGCGCCAGCCGTTCCCCGGCCCGGGCCTGGCGGTGCGCATCATCGGCGAGGTGACCGGGGAGCGCCTGGAGCTGCTGCGCGCCGCGGACCGCATCGTGCTGGAGGAACTGCGCCGGGCGGGGCTGGAGCGCGAGATCTGGCAGAGCTTCGCGGTGCTGCCCGCCATCCGCTCCGTCGGCGTGCAGGGCGACGAGCGCACCTACGGCCATCCCATCGTCGTGCGCGCCGTCACGTCAGAGGACGCCATGACCGCCGACTTCGCCCGCATCCCGTGGGAGGTGCTGGAGAAGATCTCCACGCGGGTGATCAACGAGGTGCCCGGCATTAACCGCGTGGCCTACGACATCACGTCCAAGCCCCCCGGCACCATCGAGTGGGAGTGACCGTCTACTTCTCGTAGGTGCCGACGATGCGGGCCTGCTCGATCACGTGGTCTTGGATGCGCTCCAGCAGTTGCGCGCGAGTGAGCCCGGGCTCGGCGTCGATCTCGGTGTCCAGCGCGTAGAGCCAGAAGAAGTAGTGGTGGGTGCCGTGGCCGGGTGGCGGCATGGGCCCGCCCCAGCCGACCTCGCCGTAGTCGGTCGTCCCCTCGACGCCGGGCACGGGGCCGTCCTCGGTGATCTGCGTCACGTCCGGCGCGATGCCGTACACCACCCAGTGCGTCCAGCCGTGCGGCAGCGGCGCGTCCGGGTCGTGGCAGATCAGCGCCAGCTGGCGGGTACCCTCCGGCACACCGCTCCAGCGCAGGGGCGGCACCACGTTGTCGTGGTACTTGGAGTACTTGTCCGGCATGGCGCCACCGTCGGCGAAGCCGTCGCTCTCGATGCGCAGATCCTTGATGTTCAGTCCCACTGCACTTCCTCCTGTTGCACTCTCCGCCGCCGCGCCACCACGAAGGTCGCGGCGCCCCCGGCCTTGCCCAGACGATGCGCGTCGCCCAGGCGCCGCTGCAGCACGCGGCTGGCCCGCAGGATCGGCCGGACGCGCAGGATGCGCAAGGCCCCCAGACAGCGCGCGCCTACCCAGGCGCCCCGCCGCCGTGCAGCAGTGCCCGGAGGCGCGCGCAGATCTCCTCGTTCGCCCGCCGGGCCGCGGGGGAGACCTCGCTGAAGCGGAAGAAGCCGTGCACCAGCCCCTCGTAGCGCCGCGCGAACACCGCCACGCCGGCCCCCTCCAGCCGCCTGGCGTAGGCCTCGCCCTGGTCGCGCAGGATGTCGTGGCTGGCGGTCGCCACGATCGCGGGGGGCAGCCCGGACAGGTCCGGCGCGCGCAGCGGCGACGCGTACGGCTCGGCGCGCCGCCGGGGGTCCGCCGCGTAGTTCGCGTTGAACCACTCCATGTCGCCCGCGTCGAGATTCGCGCCCTGGCCGAACTCCCGCCATGAGCCGTCGTCGGGCTCCAGGTCCGTGACGGGGTACACCAGGCACTGCGCCGCGATCGTGGGGCCACCGTGGTCGCGTGCCCACAGGCAGGCGGCGGCGGCCAGGTTGCCGCCCGAGCTGTCACCCGCGACGGCGAGCCGCCCGCCGTCGGCACCGAGCGCGTCGGCCTCGTCGGCCGCCCACGTCACCGCGGCCAGCGCGTCCTCGAGCGCCGCCGGGTAGGGGTGCTCGGGCGCCAGGCGGTAGCCGACCGACACGACGACGGCGCGGGCCCGGTTGGCCAGCATCCGGGC
>DATMKC010000276.1:0-2657 GCA_035553555.1 Egibacteraceae bacterium
GTGAGCGATCCGGTGCGGCTCCGGCCCCGGCGTGGCGACTGGCCGCGCGGCACCGGGCAGGTGCGCGCCGACCTGCTCGCCGGTCTCACCGTGGGCATCGTCGCGCTGCCGCTGGCCCTGGCCTTCGGCGTGTCCTCGGGCATGGGCGCCGCGGCCGGGCTGGTCACCGCGATCGTGGCCGGGGCGGTGGCCGCGGCCTTCGGCGGCTCCCGCTTCCAGGTGTCGGGCCCCACGGGCGCGATGACCGTGGTGCTCATCCCCGTGGTCGCGCGCCACGGGGCCGAGGCGGTCCTGCTGGTCGGCGTGCTGGCGGGGCTGTTCCTGGTGGTGCTGGCCGGGCTGCGGGTCGGCCGGTTCGTGGGGTTCATCCCGACGCCGGTGGTGGAGGGCTTCACGCTGGGCATCGCGCTCATCATCGCGCTGCAGCAGGTGCCCGCCGCGCTCGGGGTCGACAAGCCGGAGGCGGAGCGCACCCTGGCGCTGGTGTGGCAGGCCGCCGAGGCGTTCCTGCGGGCGCCCGCGGCCCCGTCGCTGGTGCTGACCGGCGTGGTCGTGGCGCTCATGGTGGTCCTGCCGCGACTGTTGCGCGCCGTGCCGGCGTCCCTGGTGGCGGTGGCCCTCGCGACGCTCGCGGCCGAGGTGCTGCGCCTGGACGTGCCCCGCATCGGCGCGCTGCCCTCGGGTTTCGCGGTGCCCGCCCTCGGCGACCTCCCGTGGGCGCAGCTTGACACGCTGGTCGGACCGGCCATCGCCATCGCGGCCCTGGCCGCCATCGAGAGCCTGCTGTCGGCCACGGTCGCCGACGGCATGAGCGGGGGCGAGCGGCACGACCCGGACCGCGAGCTGTTCGGGCAGGGCCTGGCGAACGCGGCGTCCTGCCTGGTGGGCGGCATGCCGGCCACGGGCGCCATTGCGCGCACGGCCGTCAACATCCGCGCCGGCGCGCAGACGCGGCTGTCGGCGCTGGCGCACGCCGGCGTCGTGGCCGGGGTGGTGCTGGGCCTGGGCGGCGTCGTGGCCCTGATCCCGTTGGCGGCGCTGGCCGGCGTGCTGCTGGTCACCGCGGCGCGCATGGTCGAGTTCGGCTCGCTCCGGGCGATCGTGCGCACCACCCGTTCCGACGCGCTCGTGCTCGTCGCGACCGCAGCCGCGACGCTGCTGTTCGACCTCGTGGTCGCCGTGGAGGTCGGCATCGCCGTGGCCGGCGTGCTGGCCTTGCGCCACATCGCGCGCAGCACGCTGATGGAGCGGCTGGAGGCGGCCCCGCTCGCGGAGGATCCCGAGGGGCTGCTGCAGCGCCGCGTGGCGGTGTACCGGTTCGACGGCAGCCTGTTCTTCGGCGCCGCCCACCGGTTCCTGCTGGAGCTCACCAGCGTGTCGGACGTGGACGCGGTGGTGCTGCGGCTGTCCGGGGTGCGCACCATGGACGCCACCGGGGCGGCCCTGCTGGGGGATGTGATCGAGCGCCTGGAGCACCGGGGTGTCGCGGTGCTGCTGTCGGGCGCCCGGCCCCAGCACGAGTCGCTGCTGCGACGGGCGGGCGTGCTGGAGCGCCTGGCACACGAGCGGCACCTGTTCGCGCACGCCGACGACGCGGTGCGCCACGCCATCGTCCACGCGGAGCGGAAGCGGGCCGCGTGAGGTTCGGCCCTCCGGCGCCTCGCGGCTACACTCGACGGCGACCCGCTCCCGCACGGGCGTTGCCCTGCGCGTTCGACATTCCGACGAGGTGAACTCGTGCCCCAGCCCGGCCTCGCGGCGTCCCCCGACGCCGCCGCGCCCGCACGCCCCACGCGGCCGGCCGACGGCTTCCGCCGCCTCGCCATCGTCACCACCGCCCTCACGCTCGTGCTCATCGCGATCGGCGGCCTGGTGCGCGCCACCGACTCCGGCCTTGCCTGCCCGGACTGGCCGCGCTGCTACGGCATGTGGGTGCCCCCCGCGGACGTGAACATCTGGATCGAGCACACGCACCGGCTCGTGGCCGGCGTGGTGGCCACGCTGATCTGGGTGCTGGCGGCGTGGGCGCTGCGCCGCCATCGCCACCGCCGGGACATCGTCGTGCCCGTGCTGCTGGCCTGGGCGCTGGTGCACGTGCAGGCGCTGCTGGGCGCACTGGTGGTGTGGCACCTGCTGCGGGCGGAGCTGGTGACCGCCCACCTGGGCATGGCGATGATCGTGGTCGCCTGCCTCATCGCGGCCGCCGTCGCGGTCAACGTGCCACCCGGCGAGGGCCGCTGGACCCCGATGGCCAAGGCGCACGCGGTCGTGGCGGCGCTGGCGTTCGCGCAGATCCTGGTGGGAGGCCACGTCACCGGCATCGGCGCGAGCCTGGCCTTCACCGACTTCCCCACGATGGGCGGCACGATGCTGCCCGAGATCTCCACCGAGCGGGAGGCGTTCCACGTGCTGCACCGGGCCCTGGCGTTCGTGCTCCTGGGCGCGGCGATCTGGCTGGCCGCGCGGGCGGCGCGCTACCGCACCGCCGCGATGCAGACCGGCACGTGGACGCGGGCGCAGCGCCTGGTGGTGAAGCTGCCGATGTGGGCGGCCACGCTGATCGTGCTGCAGATCGGCCTCGGCGTGGCGAACCTGTGGACCCGCGCCTCCTACCTGACGGTCACGCCGCACCTGGCCGTGGCGAGCTGGATCTGGGC
>DATMKC010000277.1:0-6001 GCA_035553555.1 Egibacteraceae bacterium
GGAGGGCACCTACCATGGGTGCGATGCGCAATCCCGCCCTGGCGTTCCGCCCCGATCCCGGCACCATCCCGGTGGAGCCGGGCTGCTACCTGTGGCGGGACGGCAACGGCCGCGTCGTCTACGTCGGCAAGGCCAAGAGCCTGCGGGCGCGCCTGTCCAACTACTTCGGGGACTGGGGCGGCATCGCCACCCGCACGCGCGCGATGCTGGAGGCGGCGCGCTCCGTGGAGTGGATCGTCACGGCCAGCGAGGTCGAGGCGCTGCACCTGGAGTACAACCTCATCAAGCGCCACCGCCCGCGCTACAACGTCCGCTACACCGACGACAAGAGCTACCCGTACCTGGCGATCACCGTGCAGGACGAGGTTCCCCGGGCGACGGTGCGGCGCAACCCGCGCAAGGACGGCACCCGCTACTTCGGGCCGTACGCCCACGCCTACGCCATCCGCGAGACCCTGGACCTGCTGCTGCGCGTCTTCCCGGTGCGCACCTGCTCCGACGGCGTGTTCGCCCGGGCGCGCCGCGCCGACCAGCCGTGCCTGCTGCACCACATCGGCCGCTGCGCCGCGCCCTGCACGCTGAAGGTCTCGGTCGACGAGCACCGCGACCTGGTCGAGGACCTGATGGCGTTCCTGGACGGGGACACCGCCGACACGCTCGACGCGCTCGAGGCGCGCATGCGGCAGGAGGCCGCGAAGCAGAACTTCGAGTCCGCGGCGCGCATCCGCGACCAGATCGCGTCGGTGCGCCGCGCGCTGGAGCGCCAGGTGATGGCCACCGAGCGGCCGGAGGACTTCATCGCCGTGCACTTCCACGCCGACGACCTGGAGGCGGCCTTCCAGGCGTTCTTCGTGCGGCGCGGCCGCGTGGTCGGCCGCAAGGGCTGGCACGTCGACAAGGTGGAGGACCTGGACGACGCCGAGCTGGTCGGCCGCTTCGTCCTGGAGCTGGCCATGGAGGTGGGCGAGGAGCTGCCGCGGGAGGTCCTCGTGCCGGTGCTGCCGCCGGACTGGGACGTCCTGGAGGAGCTGCTCACCGAGCAGCGCAACCGGCCGGACGCCGACGGGCAGGGCGCGCGCACCGGCCAGGTCAAGCTGAAGGTCCCCCGGCGCGGGGACCGCCGGGCGTTCCTGGAGACGGTGCGCGGCAACGCCGTCGAGGCGTTCCAGCAGTCCAAGCTCAAGCGCGCCAAGGACTTCAACGCGCGCAGCCAGGCGCTGCAGGAGTTGCAGGAGGCGCTGGACCTGCGCGAGCCGCCGCTGCGCATCGAGTGCTACGACATCTCCACGCTCCAGGGCAGCGACAACGTGGCCTCCATGGTGGTCATGGAGGACGGCCTGCCGCGCAAGAGCGAGTACCGGCGCTTCAAGATCCGCTGGCAGCAGGGCCAGGACGACTTCGCGGCGATGCACGAGGTGATCACGCGCCGCTTCCGCAAGCTGCAGGAGGAGGAGTCCCAGCCGATCACCGAGCGCGCGTTCTCCTACCGCCCGAATCTGGTGATCGTCGACGGCGGCAAGGGCCAGCTCGCGGCGGCGCGGCGCGCGCTGGACGAGCTGGGCGAGCACGACGTCGAGCTGTGCTCGCTCGCCAAGCGCTTCGAGGAGCTGTACCTGCCGGGGCGGGCCGACCCGGTGGCGCTGCCGCGCGGCAGCGAGGCGCTGTACCTGGTGCAGCGCGTGCGCGACGAGGCGCACCGCTTCGCGGTCGGCTACCACCGCTCCCTGCGCGGCAAGCGCATGACGGCCTCGGCGCTGGACGAGCTGTCCGGCGTGGGGCCCGCCCGGCGCAAGGCGCTGCTGAAGCATTTCGGCTCCGTGAAGCGCATGCGGGAGGCGAGCCCGGAGGAGCTGGCGGAGGTGAGCGGCATCAGCGGCACGCTGGCGCAGCGCATCTACGATCAGCTGCACCGGCCGCCCGCCCGGGGGCCGGAGCAGGAGGAGCCCGCATGAGCCCGCAGCTCGCGATCATCACCGGCTTGTCCGGCGCGGGCCGGACGACGGCGGCGAAGGTCCTGGAGGACCTGGGCTACTACGTGGTCGACAACCTGCCGCCGTCGCTCATCGGCAGCATCGTCGACCTGGCCACCGCCCCGGGCTCCACGGTGGACCGCGTCGCCCTGGTGCTGGACGTGCGCGGCCGGCAGTTCTTCGGCGACCTGCGCGTCACCCTGAGCGACCTCAAGGAGCGCGGCGCCCAGCCGCGGGTGCTGTTCCTGGAGGCCGACGACGACACGCTGGTGCGCCGCTACGAGGCGGCGCGCCGCGCCCACCCGCTGTCCGGCAAGGACCGCGTGGTCGACGGCATCGCGCGCGAGCGCGAGCTGCTGGCCGACCTGCGCGCGGAGGCGGACCTGGTGGTGGACACCACCGGCCTGAACGTGCACGAGCTGCGCGACCGCCTGGTCGACGCGTTCGGCGAGGGCGCGCACGACGGCATGGTGGTCAACGTCGTGAGCTTCGGCTTCAAGAACGGCACGCCGCGCGACGCCGACATCGTCCTGGACGTGCGCTTCCTGCCGAACCCGCACTGGGTGGAGGAGCTGCGGCCCTACACCGGCCTGGACGAGCCGGTGCGCACCTACGTCATGGAGCGGCCCGAGACCGCGGAGTTCATCGAGCGCCTGGCCCGGCTGCTGGACGTGATGGTTCCGGCCTTCGTCAAGGAGGGCAAGCACTATCTCACCGTGGCGGTCGGCTGCACCGGCGGCAAGCACCGTTCCGTGGTGCTCGCGGAAGAGGTCGCCGAGCACATCCGCAGCCACGGCGTGGACGTGCAGGTCGACCATCGCGACCGGCTCAAGGAGTAGGCAGTGGCAGCGGCGTCGGCACCGCGGCGGGTGGTCGCGCTGGGCGGCGGCCACGGGCTGTCGCGCGCCCTCGCGGCCCTGCGCGCCCTGGACGTCGAGCCGACCGCGGTGATCACCGTGGCCGACGACGGCGGGTCCAGCGGGCGCCTGCGCCAGGAGCTGGGCGTCATCCCTCCCGGCGACCTGCGCATGGCGCTGCTCACGCTGGCGCGCAACCGTGAGCTGGCGGGCGCGCTGAGCCACCGCTTCGCCGCCGGGGCGCTGGAGGGCCACGCCCTGGGCAACCTGTTGCTGGTGGCGCTCGCCGAGCGCGCCGGCGGCGACTTCCTGGCCGGGCTGGCCGAGGCCGAGCGCCTGCTGGACGTGGCGGGCCGGGTGCTGCCCGCCAGTTTGGAGCCGGTGTCGTTGCACGGGCGCATCGGCGGCCGCGACGTGTCCGGCCAGGTGCGCCTGGCCACCGCGGAAGCCCCCGTGGAGCGCGTGTGGGCCGACCCGGTCCCGCCCGCGTGCGCGGCGGCCGTCGAGGCGCTGGAGCAGGCCGACGCCGTGGTGCTCGGGCCGGGCAGCCTGTTCACCAGCATCATCGCGGCCCTGCTGGTCCCGGACCTGGCGAAGGCGCTCACCGCGGTGCAGGCGCCCGTGCTGTACATCGCCAACGTGCGCACCCAGGTGGGCGAGACCAGCGGGCTGGACCTGGCCGCGCACGTCGACGCGCTGTTCGCACACGTGCCCGGCCTGCGCCTGGACGCCGTGGTGGCGCACGACGGACCGGTGGCCGACGCCGCCGGCGAGCCGATCCCGCCGGTCCTGGACGACCCGCGCGTCGGGCGGCTGGTGACCGCCGACGTCGTGGCGCGCGACGCCGAAGGCCGTCCCGGCTGGGGTCATGACGCCGACCGCCTGGCCGCCGCGCTCGCGCCGCTGCTGCCGCGCTGAGAGGCGGGCCGTGAGCTTCGCTCAGGAGATGCGCGACGAGCTCGCGCACGTGGCGGTCGAGCGGACCTGCTGCCGCCGCGCGGAGACGTCCGCGCTGCTGCGCTTCGGCGGCGCCCTGCGGCTGGGCTCCGGCGGCATCGGCTGGGTGCTCACCACCAGCTCCGGGGCGGTCGCGCGCCGCACGCGCAGCGCCCTGGACGCCCTGCACGGCGTGCGGCCCGACGTGGAGGTCCACCAGCCGGGCGGCCTGCGGCACGCCACGGCCTACCGGCTGGCGGTGCCGCCGCCGGCCGAGGGCCTGCTGGCCGACCTGGGGCTGCTGGACGCGCGCAGGCGGCCGGTCGACGGCGTGCCGCAGCGGCTCACCCGCAACCGCTGCTGTGCCGCGTCGTATGTGCGCGGCGCGCTCATGGCCGCGGGCAGCGTCGCGGAGCCCCGCCACGACCCCCATCTGGAGATCCGCGCGCCGGGCGAGGCCGCCGCCCTGGCGGTCGCCGCGCTGACGGAGCGCCTGAGCGGGCACCGCGCCGGCGTGGGGGAGCACGCGGGCTCGTGGCGGGTCGCGATCAAGTCGGGGACCGCCATCGGGACGCTGCTCACGCAGGCCGGCGCGCACAGCGCGTTCCTGCGCTGGGACGGTGAGCGGCTGCGGCGGGAGCTGCGCGGCGACGCCAACCGCATCGCCAACGCCGACCGCGCGAACCTGCAGCGCACGGTGACCGCGTCCGCCCGCCAGATCGAGGCGGCCGAACGGCTGCTCGCCTCGGCGGACTGGGACGAGCTCGCACCCGAGTTGCAGGAGGCCGCGCTGGCCCGGCTGGCCAATCCCGAGGCGAGCCTGACGGAACTCGGCGGCCTGCTGGACCCGCCGGTCGGCAAGTCCGCGGTGTACCGGCGCCTGACGCGCGTCGTGGCGCTCGCCGAGGCACTCGAGCGCGCGTGACCGCCGCTGGGGCGTGCGTGCCCGTGTGAGGGCATGCCAGTGGCCCGGCCGGCGGCCGGGTCATCTGGCTGGATGGACTGAGTGGCGGATGCGCGGTCGGGACCGCACCGGGTGGTCAGAAGGGCAGGCCGGTGGCTCGGGAACCGTCGGCTTCGTCCCCTGGCTCGTCACCCGCCTCGGCGAGTGGCGTGCCGCGCGGCAGGCTGCGCCAGGCGCGGTGCCGTCGTTGTGCGGTGACGACGCCAGTCTCCGGCGTTATTCGCAGCCGCCAGCCGTGCCGGTGCACCAGCGTGTGATGGCGCCGGGACAGCGAGAGCAAGTTCTCCGGGTGGTGCTCGCCGCCATGCTCGCGATGGACCATGTGATGGGGTGGTGCTTGCCGCGTGCACGTGTCGCGGCCACCGCGCCTCGCCGCTCGGCAAAGGCGAGAGCAGCGCTCGCGTCGAGGCGCGTGGCCGCGACCAACGTGCCTACGCCGATCACCACTGACGCTGGCGGCCGCGCCCCGTCGAACACGACCGCGCGCACGTCGCCGGATGCGGCCAGCGCCTCCAGCGTGGCGGCGCTGACGCGCGGCAGGCCACCGCGCACGGCGAGTTCGACGGTGCCGTCCGCGCGGGAGCGGAGCTGCGACACGTCGACGTGCGCCACCACCAGCGGACGCGCCGGCCGGTGGGCGTCGCCGCCGAGCCAGTCCGCACAGACCGACTCCAGCGCGTCGGCGTACTGGCGCGCCCTGGGCGTGGAGGACCATGCCGCCGCGGCGGCCGTGACCTCCTCGTGCCCATTGCCGGCCGCGGTGCTCGCGCCGGGCTCCGGCGCGGCCGACGCGGGGCGCGCCGCCGCCGCGTCCAGCGCGTTGAGCACGGTCGCGCCGCGCACCGCGTCGAGCTCGGCGTACAGGCGCACGCCACCGTCCAGGCCCGCCTGCACGGACACGAAGCTCGACTCGCGGCGGCGCGCTTCGGCGCGCTCGGTGGCGCGCGCGTCGCGCAGCCGCTCGACGGCCTGGTCGACCGCCCACACGAGCTGGTCGGGGTCGTACGCGTCGATCCCGTCGTGGCGCTCCGCCGACGCCGCGATCCGCGCGTCGATCTGCGCACGATCCTCCACGGGCAGGCGCCGCACCGCCGCGACGACGGCCCGCACCTGCCCCCACGAGAGCGCGCCCTCGCGGAACAGGAGCGCCGTGGCGGGCATGTCCGCCAGCACCTCCCCGGCGGTCACGAGCATGCGCCGGTCCGCGCCCGTCATGCGGCACGCCAGGCTGAGCAGCAGCTCCAACGGCAGCCCCTCGACGCGCTCGGCCACGC
>DATMKC010000278.1:0-5275 GCA_035553555.1 Egibacteraceae bacterium
CCGTGGAGACCATCAAGCATCTGGAGATCCAGTACGAGGAGCTCAAGAAGCTCGAGGGGGAGGCCTCCGTCGACGGCCTGCTGGGCATCGCCAGCGCCGACCGCGTCCGCCAGGCGGTGCGGGCCAAGCGCGCCGCGCTGCGCCACGACGCCCGCATGCGCGCCCAGGCCACGTCCCTCGACATCGCCAAGGAGCTGGAAAAGGCTCGCGAGCGGCTCGGGGACCTGACCGCCGACCTCGCCAACGCCTCCACCGGCAAGGCGCTGATGGACGCGGCCCGCGAGGCGCTCAGCGACGACCTGTCCGACCTGACCCTGGACAAGAACGCCCACGACGAGGTGCTGGACGCCGCGCGGGACGCGTCGCTGGACGCGGACGGTGACGTGACCGAGCGCGAGGTCGACGTGGAGCAGGCCACCAAGGCGCTGGAGGCGATCACCGCCGGCGCCGGCAACGCCGGCGAGACCGTCGAGGCGATCGCCGCCCGCATCCAGGACAAGGAGGTCGACGTCCTGGGCACAGTGGCCACGGTGCGCAACCTGGCCGCGGACCTGGCGGCGCTGGTGCCGATCTACCAGGGCCTGACCGAGACGCTGCAGCCCTGGCCGATGTTCAAGATCCACGCGATCTCCTACGAGCTGGACACGCGCGTGGGCTACCACGGCACGCAGGCGAAGGTGCGCTGCGGCCTGGAGGGCGTGGAACTGCTGGGCGAGATGCTGCCCCTGCGCACCTGCGACGACCTGCGCGGCGCCAAGCCGATGATCGAGCAGGAGCTGGCCGACTTCCTGGCGCTGTTCACGCTGGAGCGGCCCGAGGTGGAGCTGACCGTGCCGTCCGGCATCGTCGACGACCAGGGCCTGGTCAACGGCCAGCGCAAGGTGCGCACCGCCCTGACGCCGCTGTCGCTGTCGATCTCGCCGTTCCAGTTGCGCACGCTGACCGACCCGCTGATGGACACCATCAACGCGCGCATCGACACGCTGCAGGAGCAGGTCAGCTACGACGAGATCCGGGACCTGGCGCGCCTGGGCGAGCCGCCGCAGAAGCTGACCGACTGGGTGCTGGACTGGCCCCGCGACCGGGAGTGGGAGGCCCCCTCCGACCGCGACCAGATCGAGATGGCTTCCGTCCGCCCCGCGCGGGTCCAGGCGGCCGGGGAGCCGCGCTACGGCGCCGCCTCCGCCGACCCGGGCAACACCGAGCAGGACCTGGACCGCGAGCTGGACGGCTTCCAGGAGGACGCCGGCCAGACCGCCGGCAACGAGGTCGGCGGCCAGGGCACCTCGGGCGTGGACGCGTCCGTGGGCGGCATGGAGACCGACGTCATGTGGGCCGGCTGCGTCGGCTGCGTGGACCCGCCGTGCCAGCCGGGTGAGCCGGACTGCCCGGACCCGGGCCCGTGCGTCCAGGGCTCGCCGGACTGCCCGCCGCCGTGCGTGCCCGGCAACCCGGACTGCCCGGTCAACTGCCGGGCCGGCGACTTGGACTGCCCCGACAAGTGCAAGCCCGGCGCGGCGTGCACGGGCGACAAGCTGAAGGGCGGCAAGGGCACGGCCGGCGACGCCGAGGGCGCCGACGGCGGCGCCGGCGGCCCGGGCAACGGCGGCGGCGGCGACGGGACCGGCAACGGAGTCGACGGTTACCCGCTGGGCGACGTGGTCGGCGACGCGAACCTGCCGCACACCGGCGGCCGGCCCGCGACGCTGCTGCTCGGACTGGTGCTGCTGCTGGCCGCGGGCCTCATGCGCCGCAGGCCCGCGGCCGCCGAGCCCACACGGAGGTAGGCGACACCGCGCACGGCTTGGCAGTGCATCGCGGACTCGCGGCTGTGGATATCTTCGCCCCACGCGCGGCCGGCCCTCTTCGGATCCCACGATTCGTCCACGATTCGTGGGAAGCCGGGGGCAGGCCAATGTCATATCGACAGTCCATCCCACGCGCGCAGTGGCTCCAGGAACGACGCCAGAACATCGAAACGCTGGCACAAGCCCACGCGACCATGAGCGCAGTCGGAGGCCCTGGCCGTCCGCGAGAGGTCGGCCGGCCCGTGGGCCATGCCTACGTACTCAGAGTGGTCTCCGAATTCCAAGCGTTCGTACGAGACGTCCATGATCTGAGCGCCGAGCGCATGATCGATCTGGCCGGTACCCAACCGCGCTTCCGGCCGTCGTTGATCGCAGCAGCAACGGAAGGGCGCCAGATCGATCGAGGCAATGCGGGGCTTCGCAGCATGGAGGAGGATTTCCGAAGGCTCGGGGTTGGCGGTCTCAACTCACGGATCGCCGCCCGGAATTCCCACTGGAGCAGAACACCCACGCGGCGCGGCGACTGCGCTTTCTACGCCGACCTGATCGAACTGCGCAACGCCTTGGCGCACGGCAATCAGCGCCAGCTGGAGCGGTTGCGGAGTCGCGGTGTCATGGACACGGTCACATGGGCTCGGGACCGCCTGGCCGGGCTGGACAGGATCGCGAGAGCATTGGACCTCGTCGTGTGGGATCATGTGGTAAGCAACTTCGGAGTCGAGCCATGGTGAGTCAGATGGCAGATGAGCTTCGCGTCGGCGCCACGGTGCGAGTGCCTTGGGGCATCGAGGGTGATGTCAAGGGCAAGATCCTCGAGATATGGGGCGAACCGCCCGCGCATGTGCGCGTGGAGTTGCTGCTCGAGGGAGACGACGAGCCGCTCGTGCTGCTCCTGGCCGCGTCTACCCTCTCCGCCGCCTGCTAGGCCGTCACCCTAGGCCGAACAGCGCC
Source organism: Egibacteraceae bacterium (assembly GCA_035553555.1). GTDB lineage: Bacteria > Actinomycetota > Nitriliruptoria > Euzebyales > Egibacteraceae > DATMKC01. Next base: position 2,760 of record DATMKC010000278.1, read on the forward strand.
GCGGCGTCGTCCGTCAGGTCCTCGGGCTCGGTCGTACCGCGACGCAGGTCGAACATCGACTCGACCTCGTTCCTGACACGCTCCAGGTCGCCCTCGCGCGCCAACCGCTCCAGATGCTGGACGAGGTCGAGGACGGCGGCCCCCTCCTGGTCGGCCAGGAAGTCCGCGCGGCGCGCGGGTCGCTCGCCACGTAGCTGGCGAGCCGCTCAGCGAGAGGTCGAGAACCCATAGGGCCCACGCTATTGCAACGTGATGGCAACAGGGAGCGTTGCCGAGTGCTGCTTCTGCCTGCACAATGCATGCATGCCCAAGGCCATCACGATCCGCGACGTTCCCGACGAGGTCCGCGACGAACTGGCGGCGCGAGCCGCGCGCGCCGGCCAGTCATTGCAGGAGTTCCTGCGCACGGAACTGCTGGAGCTGGCGAGCCAGCCGACCATCGAAGAGCTGCTCTCCGACGTGCGCGCCCGCAAGCGCGCCACGGGCTCCACGCTGGCCGCAGAGACGATCGTGTCCTACCGGGACGCTGATCGCCCGTGACCCAGCGGGGCCTGGTGGTCGACGCCAGCGTGGTTGTGGCGGCGTTCGTGGACTCGGGGCCCCACGGCGCCTGGGCCGAACAGCGCCTGAGCGCCGGCCCGCTGTTCGGGCCGCACCTGTTGCCGGTGGAGGCCGCCAACGTGCTGCGCCGCGCGGAACTGGCCGGCGACATCACGGCAGACACGGCGGCGCTCGCCCATCGCGACGTCGGGAGGCTGCGTGTGCGGCTCCTGCCGTTCGCCCCTTTCGCGGGCCGCGTGTGGGAGTTGCGCGACACCCTCACCGCGTACGACGCCTGGTACGTCGCGATCGCCGAGACGTTGGAGGCACCGCTGGCGACGCTGGACGCCCGAACAGCACGAGCCCCCGGCCCTGCGTGCGCCTTCGTCTGCCCCTGACACGTGCCTGCCGAATATAAACAAGCAGGTATGCTACGGCGTATGCGAACGGACGCGGCCGCACTGCTCAGGGAGGCGAGAGCCGCAGCCGGCCTGACCCAGAGAGAGGTGGCCGAGCGCAGCGGCGTCTCACAGCCTCATGTGAGCGCGTACGAGAACAACCGCCGGCAACCGACCCTGCCGACGATGGCACGCCTCGTGAACGCCACCGGGCACGAGTTGGTCCTGGGGCTTCGCGAACGGACGCCATACCGGCCACTGACGCTGGCCGGGATTGCACCCAGAATCGCCGCCGATGCGCCGGGCGCCCGCGGTGGCCGCTGGTTCTGGGTCCGGGAATTCCTGCGCGGCTTCTCCGACGACACGAGCACCACCGTGGAGCGGTCCGGCCTCATCGCCGAGGCGCCCCCCCAGACCGGTGAACAGGAATGGGACGCGGTCCTGGCCGCCCTCGCGGAGCATCTGTCCTTCCACCGCACGCTGCCGTGCCCCGAGTGGGTGCATGACGACCGCCGCGTCGCCGAGCACGCGTGGTTCCTCTCCGACCTGCCGGCCCAGCGGGCGTGGGCGGTGGAGACATCTCCCGCGTCCTTCCGCCGCCGCAACCTGTTCGTCCTGCCCGAGGATCTCCACGTCGCATGAACCCGTCGATGGATCGCGCGGCGATGCAGGAGGCGCTCGAGGAGCTGAACGCGACCCTCAAGCGACACGGTGTGCGTGCGGACCTCTACGTGTTCGGTGGGGCGGCCATGGTGCTGGCATACGGCGCGGACCGTCCCACCCGGGACATCGACGCGAAGTTCGAGCCGCACGGTGCCGTGTTGCAGGCGGCGCAGGAAGTCGCCAGCCGGCTCGACCTGCCGCGAAGCTGGCTCAACGACCAGGCGTCGGTCTACCTGTCACAGCAGCGGGACACCGGCCAGGCGCCCGTGTTCGACCGCAGCCATTTGCGGGTGCAAGCCGCGTCAGCCGAGCACCTTGTCGCCATGAAAGTGCTGGCGGCCCGCGAACACGACCTCGCCGATCTCCGTCTGCTCATCGGCCGGCTCGGGTTGCGCGACGCCGCGGAAGCGGAGGCGATCACGCGGCGCTTCTTTCCGGACGAGGACATCCCGGCGCGCAACCTCATGGCGCTTGAGGACCTGTTCGCCGGCTGAGGCGCCGGCAGAGCATGCCCGCCCTGCGTTCAGGTCAGGCGCAGGTGGCTGGCGAGCTGGTCGGCGGTCGCCTCGGACACCGCGCTGGTGCCACCCAGGATCACGATGCGCGCCGGCCGGATGCGGGCAAGCTCCTGCGCGGTGGGCGCGGGCACGGCGTCGCGCTCCACCAGCAGCAGCGGCGCGCCCTCCTTGGCGGCCGCGGGCACCCCGGCCAGGGCGTCGGCGAACCCGGCGCCGGTCGCCACGTACACCGTGTCGATCGGGTAGTCCCAGCCGGCCGCGCACACGGCCGCGGCGGTGGAGAAGCGGCTGTCGCCGGAGACGCGCTCGGCGCCGCCGGGGGCGAGCTCGCCCAGTGCGGCGCGCGTCGCCTCCGACACCGCGCCGGTCCCTCCCAGCACCACCACGCGCGACGGGG
>DATMKC010000279.1:0-3173 GCA_035553555.1 Egibacteraceae bacterium
GGCGATGCGCATGCGTCTACTCCTCCGCCGCGGCGCCCGGCGCCGCGGCGGAGGAGTAGACGCATGCGCATCGCCATCGGCGCCGACCACGCCGGCTACCGCCTCAAGGAGCACCTCGTGGGGTTCCTGCGCGCGCAGGGCCACGACGTGGACGACCACGGCACGGGCTCCGAGGAATCCGTCGACTACCCGCCGATCATGGCGGCGGTGGGCCGCGCGGTCGCCGGCGGCGAGGCGGAGCGCGGTATCGTGCTGGGCGGCAGCGGCCAGGGCGAGCAGATCGCCGCCAACAAGGTCCACGGCGTGCGCGCGGCGCTGTGCAACGACCTCTACACGGCGCGGCTGTCCAGGGAGCACAACGACGCCAACGTGCTGGCCATGGGGGGACGCATCGTCGCCCCGGGCCTCGCGGAGGAGATCGTGGCGCTGTGGCTGTCCACCGGCTTCGAGGGCGGCCGGCACGAGCGTCGCGTGCAGCAGATCGCCGAACTGGAACGACAGCAGGAGCAGCGATGAGCCAGACGTGGGGCCCGGACTACGACGTCCTCCAGGCCACCGACCCAGAGGTGGCCAAGGCCATCGCCGACGAGCTCAACCGGCAGCGCACGGACCTGCAGCTCATCGCCAGCGAGAACTTCACCTCGCCGGCCGTGCTGGCGGCGCAGGGCAGCGTGCTGACCAACAAGTACGCCGAGGGCTACCCGGGCAAGCGCTACTACGGCGGCTGCGAGTTCGTCGACGTGGCGGAGACGCACGCGATCGAGCGCGCCAAGCGCCTGTTCGGCGCGGCGCACGCCAACGTGCAGCCCCACTCCGGCGCGCAGGCGAACATGGCGGCCTACGTGGCGCTCGGCGTCCAGCACGGTGACACCGTGATGGCCATGAACCTCGCGCACGGCGGCCACCTCACCCACGGCTCCAAGGTGAACTTCAGCGGCAAGTGGTACGAGATCGCCGCCTACGGCGTCGCCGAGGGCACCGAGCTGCTCGACATGGACCAGGTGCGCGAGATCGCCCTGCAGGCGCGGCCGAAGGTGATCGTGGCGGGCGCGACGGCCTACCCCCGCGTCATCGACTTCGCGGCGTTCCGCGCGGTCGCCGACGAGGTCGGCGCCAAGCTGATGGTGGACGCGGCGCACTTCGCCGGGCTGGTGGCGGGCGGCGAGCACCCCAGTCCCGTGCCGCACGCCCACGTCGTGACGTTCACCACGCACAAGACCCTGCGCGGGCCCCGCGGCGGCTGCGTGCTGTCCACCGCGGAGCTGGCGCAGGCGGTGGACAAGGCCGTGTTCCCCATGCTGCAGGGCGGCCCGCAGATGCACGCGGTGGCCGGCAAGGCGGTCGCGTTCCACGAGGCGCTGCAGCCGTCCTACGCCGACTACGCCGCCCGTGTGGTGGCCAACGCCCGCGCGCTCGCGGAGGCCATGGCCGCCGAGGGCATGCGCATCGTCTCGGGCGGCACGGACATCCACTACCTGCTCGCGGACGTGACGCCGCTGGGCCTGACCGGCGCGGAGGCGGAGCGCCGCTGCGACGCGGCCGGCATCTCGCTCAACAAGAACGCCATCCCCTTCGACCAGCACCCGCCGATGGTCGCCTCCGGCATCCGCGTGGGCGTGCCGTCGGTGACCACGCAGGGCATGGGCCCGGAGCAGATGGCCGACGTGGCGGGCCTGATCGCGCGGGTGCTGCGCAACGAGGGCGACATCGGCCAGGTGCGCAAGGAAGTGCACGAGCTGACCGCGCGCTTCCCCGTCTATCCGGCCCCGGCCGCCTGAGAGCGCGCCGCGGCGCATGATCGAGCCGAGCCCGCTTGACTTCCTGCTGGTCTTCCTGGCGGCGCTGGCCACCGTCCTGGTGACCACGCCGCTGGCAGGCCGGCTGGCCTACCGGCTGGGCGCCGTCGACCAGCCGGGGGAGCGGCGCGTCCACGAGCGGCCCACCCCGCGGCTGGGCGGGCTGGCCATCTTCATGGGCCTGCTCGCGGCGATCGTGGTCGGCGCCCGGCTGCCCGGGTTCGAGCGCGTCTTCACGCACACCAGCGAGCCCGAGGCGATCCTGCTCGCCAGCCTGGCGGTCGTGGTGCTCGGCGTGCTGGACGACGTGCGCGGGGTGTCGGCGCCGGCCAAGCTCGCCGGCCAGATCCTGTCCGCGGGCGTGCTGGTGCTGTTCGGCGTGACCCTGCTGTTCGTGTACATCCCCGGCAACCCGGGCAGTGTCGTGTCGCTGTCCACCGATCTGGGCGCCATCGTCACGGTGCTGGCCGTCGTGGCGATGATCAACACGGTGAATCTCGTCGATGGCCTGGACGGGCTGGCCGCCGGGATCGTCCTGATCGCCGCGACGGCGCTGCTGTCCTACGTGCAGTTCTCGGATCCGACGGCGCTGGGGCTGCCGTCCGCCGCCTCGCTGGTGCTGACCGCCGTGATCGGCGCCACGCTGGGCTTCCTGGTCTTCAACTTCCACCCGGCGTCCATCTTCATGGGCGACACCGGCGCCATGCTGCTGGGACTGCTGCTCGCCAGCGCCGGTGTCTCCGCGATCGGCGGCACGGTGCAGCCCAGCCGCGGCGCGTTCGCGGCGTTCTCCGTGCCGGTCCTGGTGCCGGTGCTGGTCCTGGCGGTGCCGTTCCTGGACACCGCGTGGGCCATCCTCCGGCGGCTCCGCGCGGGCCAGCCGGTGTTCTCGCCGGACAAGCGCCACCTGCACCACCGGCTCATCGAGATCGGCCACAGCCACCGCCGTGCCGTGCTGATCATGTACTACTGGTCGGCGCTGCTGGCCTTCGCCACCGTGGGCGTGGGCCTGCTGCCGCTGCGCGTCGTGGCCGCCGTCGTGGGCGCCGGCGCGCTGCTCGCGGTGGCCGTCGCGGTGCTGCCGCGGCTGGCCGGCCGTGGCTCCTCCGGCTCCGGGACTCCTTCCGTCCGATAGCGGACACAAGTGGTCCCGGAACGACCGCGCGAGAGGTCCGAACCGAGCGGCCGACTTTGTGTTTTCTTTCACATAGTCACCCATCGTTTTCGTAAATACGCCCCTGACCTGCGGAAATGCCCGCAGGGCGCGCTTTGACACGCGTGAGACCCAGTCCGTAGACTCCAGGCGGCCATGACCCCCCCGATGATCCCCGGCGGTGTGCCGCGCGGTCGCACGGAGCAATCCGAGGACAGCAGGCA
>DATMKC010000280.1:0-5168 GCA_035553555.1 Egibacteraceae bacterium
CTGTCGAGGCTGCCGGTAGCCCACCCGCCGCCGTGGAAGTACACGACGACCGGCAGGCGCGTGCCCGGCTCCGGGTGGTACAGCCGCACGGGGATCGCGGTCTGCGGTCCCGGGATCAGCAGGTCGTGGACCTCGGCGACCGGCTCCGGCGCCCAGCCGGCCGGTCGGGAGGCGACCACCGAGGAGCGGAAGGTCTCCCGGGCGGCGGCGGCGCCCATCTCGGCGTAGGGCGCATGAGCGGGCGTCTCGCGCAGCATCGCGGCGATGTCGGGGTCCAGCTCACCACGGCTCACGCGCTCACTCCGCCAGCAGCAGCGTCCGGAACTGCGCGCAGATCTCGTCGCGCGCCTCGCGTGCCGCGTCGACGTACGCGGCAAGCTCGTAGAACGTGTGCACCAGCCCGTCGTAGACGCGGTGCCAGACCGCCACGCCGTCGGCCCGCAGCTTCTCGGCGTAGACGGCGCTGTGGTCGCGCAGGACGTCGTGGCTGCCCACGGCGATCACCGCGGGGGGCAGGCCGGCGTGGCTGTCGGCCAGCAGCGGGCTGGCTCCCGGCTCCAGGCGCATGGCGAACTCGGGCAGGTAGTTGTTGCTGAACCAGCGCGAGGTCGCGGCCGTCAGCACGAAGCCCTCGGCGAACTCCTCGGCGGAGCGGTACGGCTTGCTGGCGTCCACGCTGACGTACACCAGGCACTGCGCCTTGATCGGCGGGCCGCCCGCGTCGCGCGCCCGCAGCGTCAGCGCGGCGCAGATGTTGCCGCCCGCGCTGTCGCCCCACACGCCGATGCGCGCCGGGTCGCCGCCGAGGCTCGCGGCGTGCTCGGCCGTCCACCGCAGAGCCGCCCAGCCGTCGTCCAGCGCGGCCGGGTAGGGATGCTCCGGGGCCAGCCGGTAGTCGACGGAGACCAGGACGGCGCCCGTGCGGTTGCACGTGGCGCGCGCCGGACCGTCGTAGGTGTCGACGCTGCCGACGGTCCACCCGCCGCCGTGCACGAACAGCACCACCGGAAGCTTGTCCTCGTGCGCGGCGTCCTGCGGCCAGTACACGCGGAGGCGCAGATCGCCGCCGGGGCCGGCGATGACGCGGTCCTCCACTGACTTCACCGGCTCGACGCCGTGGCGTTCGGCGCGCTGAGCCGCGACGGCCGCCGACAGCACGCGCGCCTGCTCGTGGCCGACGTCCTGATAGCGGGGGGGATTGACGCGGGCGATGGTCTCCAAAACCCGCACCACTTGGGGATCGACGCCGGTGTAGTCCGCCATGACGCGCAAGCCTAGGCGACCCGAATCGGGCGAACCCAATGGGTCTTCAGCGCCGCGCCGGCTCGTAGTGGACGACCTTGGTGACCGTGACCTCGTCCAGCAGTTCCGGGCCGTAGCCGTAGCCGCGTCCGCTGGCCTTGTGCGGCTCCGCTGCGCCGCCCGGCGCGCCGCCCCAGGCGCTGTTGACCTTCACCGTGCCGGCGCGTAGTTCGCGCCACGCCTTCTGCGCGTTGGCCTGGTCCGCGGTGAGCACGGTCGCGGCCAGCCCGTACTCGGTGCGGTTGGCTGCCTCGATCGCCTCGTCGAAGCTCGGCACGGTGCGGACCGGCGCCACCGGGCCGAACGTCTCCTCGCGCATCACCAGCATGTCGTCGGTCACGTCGGCCAGGACGGTGGCGGGGTAGAAGAACCCGGCGCCGTCGGGGACCTGCCCGCCGGTCACCAGGCGCGCTCCCGCGGCGACCGCCTCGCAGACATGGCGGTGCACCAGATCGCGCTGGCGCGCGTCGATGAGCGGGCCCATCTGCGTGGCGCCGTCGTGCGGGTCGCCGAAGCGCAGCGCGGAGGCCTGCTCGGCCAGGCGGGCCGTGAACGCCTCGGCGATGTCGGCGTGGACGTAGACGCGCTCCGCGGACGTGCAGATCTGGCCGCAGTTGGCGAACGCGCCCGCGGCCACCTGCTCGGCCGCCCAGCCCGGGTCCACGTCGCGGTCGACCAGGACCGGGTCCTTGCCGCCGAGCTCCAGCACCGCCTTGCGCATGAGCGCGCCGCAGCGCTCGGCGATGCGGCGGCCGGTCGCGATGGAGCCGGTGTGCAGCACCAGGTCGACGTCGGGATGCTCCACCAGCGGCCAGCCGGCCCGGTGGTCGCCGAGCAGGAGGTCCAGCACGCCGTCCGGGAAGACGTCGTGCCGGGCGAACAGCTCCACCATGGCCACGGCCGACAGCGGCGTCTTCTCGCTCGGCTTGAGCACCACCGTGTTGCCGGCCACCAGCGCGGCCGCCAGCATCTGCGCCGCGATGCCCAGCGGGTCGTTCCACGGCACGATGCAGGCCGCCACGCCGTAGGGCTCGTGCACCATGGTGTCCACGGCGTCCCAGGCGCCGACCAGGCTGCGGCCGCGGTGCAACGGCCCCAGCTCGGCGAACTGCTCGATGGTCCCCGCGGCCGCGTCGATGTCCCCACGCGACATGCCCAGGGGCTTGCCGTTCTCCGCGGTCTGCGCCAGCGCCAGGTCCTCGGCCTGCGCGCGGACGAGCCGGGCCGCCTCCTTGAGGCAGGCCGCGCGTTCCGTGGCGGGCGTGCGCGCCCACTGCCCCGCCGCCTTGCGGGCGGCGGCCACCGCGGCGTCGGCCTCGGCGGCGCTGCCACCGGGGATGTCGTCCAGCGTCTGGCCCGTGGCCGGGTTCAGCACCGCGATGCGGTCGTCGGACAGGGACGGCGTCCACCTGCCGTCCACGAAGTGCGCGCGCGTCATACGTCCTCCTGCGAGGTGGTCGCCGCCACGTCTTCCCCGCCGGTGCCGGTCCTACGCCGGTCCCGTCCAGCGGCGCAGCCACGGCTCGACGTGCTCGAAGCGCAGGGCGTTGCGGTCGAAGAGGTCCATGAGGAACGCATGAATGGCCGTCGGCTCCGCCGTGAGGCGCATCCCGTTGAGCCTGAGGAACACGTCCATCGCCGCGAAGGCGACGCGCTTGTTCCCGTCCAAGAACGCATGGTTGACGATCAGGCTCTCGAAGAGCGCGGCGGCCTCCTCCACCAGGTCGGTGTAATAGCCGGTGAGCGGCCGGTACAGGGCCGCCTGGAGCGCTCCGGGATCTCGTATCCCGGCGGTGCCACCATCGCGTTGCAGCAGGAGCCGGTGGAGCGCCATCACCTCCACGACGGTGAGGTACTCGGTCATCTCATTCGGCCAGCCGGCGGTAGAGCTCCCGGTTGCGCTCGAAGCTCGCCTCGAAGTGGGCCAGGACTTCCGGCCTCGGCCGTGATCCCCGCTTGCGCGTGACGTATTCCGCCAGCGCCTCAGCGACCACTGCCTGGAACTGGCGCCCTTCGGTGCGTGCGATGTCGCGGACCTCGGCAAGCAACTCGTGGGGCGCCTGGGTGGCGAACTTCTCTGGCCGCTCAGTCATCGTGCCAGCTTGACACATCAAGTCATACCTTGACAGGGGTCGCGTGTCGCGTTGTGGACGCCGGGGGAGATCGCGGCCATGCCGAAGCTGGTGCGTGCCGACACCGAGGAGCCGGGGATCACCCGGCGGGGCCGCGGGCGCGGCTTCGAGTACGTCGACGAGGCCACCGGGCAGAAGATCACCGACCCCGACACGCTGCAGCGCATCAAGGACCTCGTGATCCCGCCGGCCTGGAAGGACGTGTGGGTCTGCCCCGACCCGCACGGGCACATCCAGGTGCTGGGCACCGACGAGGCCGGTCGGCGCCAGTACCGCTATCACGAGGCCTGGCGCGAGCAGCGCGACCGCGAGAAGTTCTCCAAGATGTCGGACTTCGCGCGCGCGCTGCCGCGGTTGCGCGAGGCCTGCGACGCGCTGCTCGACGACCCGACCGACCTGCGCCGCGGCACCGTGCTGGCCTGCGCGGCGCGCCTGCTCGACCACGGCTTCTTCCGCATCGGCAGCGAGTGCTACGCCGAGCAGAACGACTCCTACGGGCTGGCGACCATGCGCAAGGAGCACGTCATCGTGTCCGGCGACACCGTGGTGTTCGACTACGCGGGCAAGAGCGGCAAGCGCCGGGTCCAGTCCGTGGTGAACCCGGCCGTGGCCGAAGTGGTGCGGCGCCTGAAGCGCCGCCGCGGCGGCGGTGAGGAATTGCTGGCGTACAAGGACGAGGACGCCGCCTGGCGCGACGTCACGTCGGCCGACATCAACGACTGGATCAAGCTGGTGCTCGGCGAGGAGTTCAGCGCGAAGGATTTCCGGACCTGGAACGCCACGGTGCTGGCGGCCGTCGCCCTGGCCGTGTCCGGGGAGGCGGTCACGGGCAGCGAGACGGCGAAGAAGCGCGCGGTGACCAGGGCGGTCCAGGAGGTGGCCCACTACCTGGGCAACACGCCCGCGGTGTGCCGCTCCAGCTACATCGACCCGCGGGTGATCGAGCGCTTCTCAGACGGCTGGACCATCGCGGGGGTGCTCGACGAACTCGGCGGCGAGGCCGCCTGGGGCCGGCCCGTCATCCAGGGTGCCGTGGAGCGGGCGGTGCTGGACCTGCTGGAGGAGCGCTCGCGGAGCGAATTCATCGAAAAGGCCGGCTGAGGAGTGGGCCAGGACGGGAGGCGCGAGCGGTGCTCTTTCTTTCCCGAGCGCCGACCCGTCCGGGCCCACTCCTAGCCGTGATAGTCGATGGACTCGGGCTCCACGCGCACGATCACGCGGGCCCGGTCCTCGCGGTGCTTGCTGTAGTCCTTGCCGGTGTACTTGCGCGCCAGCGCGTCGATGTGCGCACGCGCGCCCTCCTCGGTGAGGGTTGCGCGCCCGCGGACCTGCACGTAGCGGTACGGGTTGTCGTGGTCGATCACCGTGACCGCCACGCGCGGGTCCCGCTCCAGGTTGGCCGGCTTGGACCTGCCGCGCTCGGTGTTGAACAGCACCGCGCGGTCGCCGTCGCGCTCGATCCAGACCACCGTCGCCTGCGGCGAGCCGTCGGGCATGAGGGTGGCGACCACGGCGTAGTTGGGGTCGTCGAACAGGTCGAACGCGGCGGCGCGGATCGGCTCGGACATGGTGTGGCGCACTCCTGGTGTGGGCGGACAGCGACATGACGCTACCCCGGCGGCGGCTGGACACCCCCTGGCTAGACTCGGACCCATGTCCGATTCCGCCGCCCCGGCGACCTCCGTCTCCCCGCTGGTCGACGGGCTCAATCCCGAGCAGGCGGCCGCCGTGGTG
>DATMKC010000281.1:0-3160 GCA_035553555.1 Egibacteraceae bacterium
CTGACCGCCTGCGCCACCGAGAGCACCGACGACACCGCCGCGACCACCGCCGAAGCCGGCGGGGACCGGTCCGAGCCCGCGACGGAGCACAGCGAGGGCGCGGACGACACCGCCGCCACCGCGCAGGCCGCCGACCTCCGCGCCGGGCTGAACACGCTGCTCGCCGAGCATGTTTTCTTCGCGGGCGCCGCCGTGAACGAGGCGCTGCAGGGCAACACCGCCGGCTTCGAGGCCGCCGCGGGCGCGCTCGACGAGAACTCCGTCGCGCTGTCGGAGGCCGTCGGGTCCGTCTACGGCCCCGAGGCCGGTGAGGCGTTCCTCGGCCTGTGGCGCAGCCACATCGGCATGTTCGTCGACTACACGCAGGCCACGGCCGCCGGCGACAAGGCCGCGCAGGACAAGGCTGTCGCGGACCTGACCGGGTACGCCAACGACTTCGCGGTCTTCCTGAGCGGCGCGAACCCGAACCTGCCGGAGGAGACCGTCGAGCAACTGGTCGTCGAGCACGTGGTGTCCACCAAGGACGCGGTCGACGCGCTCGCCTCGGGTGACGCGGCCAAGGGCTTCAGCGAGTTTCGCGAAGCCATTGCGCACATGCACATGATCGGCGACCCGCTGTCGGCCGCCATCGCCCAGCAGTTCCCCGAGCAGTTCTCCACCGGCACCAGCGAGGCCGCCTCCGCGCTGCGCACGCAGTTGAACGTCAAGCTGGCCGAGCACGTCTGGCTGGCCGGCGCGGCAGTCAACGAGGCGGCCAAGGGCAACACCGCGGCGTTCGAGGCCGCCGCGGGCGCGCTCGACGGCAACTCCCAGGACCTCGCCGGCATGGTCGGCTCGGTGTACGGCCCGGAGGCCGGCGAGGCGTTCCTGGGCCTGTGGCGCGCGCACATCGGCATGTTCGTCGACTACACGCAAGGCAAGCTCGCCGGCGACGACGCCAAGGCCGCCAAGGCGGAGCAGGACCTCGCCGGCTACAGCCGCGACTTCGCGGTGTTCCTCAACGGCGCGAACGACAACCTGCCGGTCGAGGACGTGCAGGCCCTGCTGGAGGAGCACGTCGCCAGCACCAAGGGCGCGATCGACGCCGTGGTGGGCGGCGAGGGCAACCCGTTCGTGGCGCTGCGCGAGGCCGGCCAGCACATGAGCCACATCGCCGACCCGCTGGCGGCGGCCATCGCCACCCAGCAGAACCTGTAAGGATCGCCTGGCCGACTGCGGCGCGCCCTCCCCCGGAGGGCGCGCCGCGGGGTGGCGACAGGGTCCCGAGGGCATGACACACCCGGGACACGACTTCGGAGGGCGACATGGGACGCACGATCATGGCGATGGTGGCCGCGCTCACGCTGCTGCTCGGCGCGTGCGGCGGCGGCGGGGACGAGGGCGTGGCCGACCAGCCCCAGACCGGTCAGAGCCAGACGGGCCAGAGCGAACCGGGCCAGGGGGACCAGCCGGCGACTGAGGCATCCGGCCAGGGCGGCAGCGACGTGGCGGTGCAGGGGTTCCGGTTCCAGCCGGCGACCCTGCAGGTCGCGGCCGGCGGCACCGTGACGTGGACGAACGAGGACGACATCAACCACACCGCCACGGCCGGGACACCGGACGCGCCCACGGGCGAGTTCGACGTCGACCTGCCGCAGAAGGGCGCGACCGGCGAGCACACGTTCGACGAGCCGGGCACGTACGCCTACTTCTGTGAGGTGCACCCCTCGATGACGGGCGAGATCGTCGTCTCCTAGACCGGCACCGGACCAATCCGGGGCGGGCGGGGTGACGAACCACCGTCGTCCCGCCGACACAGAAGGAGCACCCTTGGGCCAGGTCGTCCGCCGCCTCCGCGCCGAGCGCGCGGGCTTGCGCGCCCTGCCCGGCGGCGCCGGCACCGCCGACGCCGACGCGCTCCTGCGCAGAGCCGGCCGGGGCGACCGCGACGCGTACGCGAAGCTGTACGACGCGGTCGCCGGCCAGGTCTACGGGCTGGTCCGGCGCGTGCTGCGCGACCCGGCCCAGTCGGAGGAGGTCGCGCAGGAGGTGCTGCTGGAGGTCTGGAGGCTCGCGCCGCGCTTCGACCCGGAGCGCGGAAGCGCCCGGGCGTGGATCATGACGCTGGCGCACCGCCGGGCGGTGGACCGGGTCCGCAGCGAGCAGGCGAGCCGGGACCGGGAGGACAAGGCCGGCCGGGCGTCCGTGGAACGGGAACGCGACGAGGTCGTCGAGGAGGTGGAGGCCAGGATGGAGCGGCAGCGGGTGCGCCAGGCGCTGACCCAGCTCACCGACCTCCAGCGCGAGGCCCTCGAGCTCGCCTACTACGGCGGGCACACCTACCGGGAGGTCGCCGACATCCTCCAGGCGCCGCTGGGCACCGTGAAGACCCGGCTGCGCGACGGCCTGATCCGGATGCGCGACGAGCTGGGGGTGGGCGAATGACCGCGGACATCCACACGCTGGCCGGCGCCTACGCGCTGCACGCGCTCAGCGACGAGGAGGAGCGGCTGTTCCTGCGGCACCTGGCCGTGTGCGACTCCTGCCAGACCGAGGTCGCCGAGTTCGAGCGCACCGCGGCGCTGCTGGGCGGGGCGGTCGAGGAGCCGCCGCCGGCGGGCATGCGCGCGGCGGTGCTGGCGGCGGTGGACCGTACCCCGCAGGTGCGCGACGGCCTGCGCCCGCCGGGGTGGCGGGAGCGCATCGCCCCGGTGCTCATGCCGGTGGCCGCGGGGCTCGGCCTGGTCGTCATGGCGCTGGGCGGCGTGGCGTTCCAGCAGGCTCGTGAGCTGCGGGACCTGCGCGCGACGCAGACCGCCACGTCGGAGGCGCTGCTCGCGGTGCTCGGCGCCCCGGACCTGGAGCGCATCGCCATGACCGGCGACGGCACCGCCACGGTGCTGTGGTCGCCGGCCGGCCGGCAAGCCGTGCTGGTCGCCGAGGGGCTCGCCCCGCCGCCGCAAGGCAAGGCCTACCAGCTGTGGCTGCTGCGCGACGGGGTGCCGGTGCCGTCCCAGGTCTTCCGGCCGGGCCCCGACGGCGCCGTGGTGGCGTACCTGGCGACGGTGCCGGACGCGTTCCAGGCCGCCGGGGACGTGAGCACCGATTCGCATGCGCGCCAGCTTACGGGTCCGGCACGGCCGCGCTCACGCGGGGGTCAGCACCATCGGCCCGCTCGGGG
>DATMKC010000282.1:0-2846 GCA_035553555.1 Egibacteraceae bacterium
GACGCGGCGGCGGGCACGCGCGTGCGGCACCTGTCCGGCGGCCAGAAGCAGCGGCTCAGCCTGGCGCTCGCGCTCATCGGCAGGCCGCGCGTGGCGATCCTGGACGAGCCCACGGTCGGCATGGACCCGCAGGCTCGCCGCGCCACGTGGGAGCTCATCGAGGAGCTGCGCGCCGACGGGGTCACGGTCCTGCTGACCACCCACGTCATGGACGAGGCCGAGCGCCTCGCCGACCTCGTGGCCGTGATCGACCGCGGCCGTCTGCTCGCGCTGGACACGCCGGCCGCGCTGCTGCACGCCCATCGACCCGGCCGGCTCACCGTCCACACCACCGCGGCGCTCGACCCGGCGGCGTTCGCGGCCGGCGTGGGCGCGGACGTGCGGCGCGAGGGCCCGGAGCGCTGGTCGGTGGACGCGGGGCCCGAGGCCATCGCGCGCGTGAGCGCGTGGTTCGCCGACCACGGGTTGCCGCTGACCGGGGTGACCGCCGCCGGCGGAGGCCTGGAAGAGGTCTTTTTGAAGCTGACCGACGAGGCGGGCGGCCGGTGACCGCCGCGCCGAGCCTCCGGCGGCTGCGCGCGCAGTCCCTCATGGAACTGCGGCTGCTGCTGCGCAACGGCGAGAACCTGCTCGTGACGATGGGCATCCCCACGGGCCTGCTGGTGTTCTTCTCGCTGGTCGACGTGCTGCCCACGGACGGCCGCCCCGCCGTGGAGTTCCTGGCGCCGGGCGTGCTGGCGCTCGCGGTGATGGGTGCGGCGCTGGTCTCGCTCGGCATCTCCACCGGTTTCGAGCGCCACTACCTGGTGCTCAAGCGCCTGGGGGCGACGCCGCTCACGCGCGGGGAGCTCGTGGCCGCCAAGGCGCTGTCGGTCCTGGCGGTGGAGCTGGTCCAGGTCGTGGTGGTGCTCGGTGTCGCCGCCGCGCTGGGCTGGCGGCCGGAGGCAGGCGCCGCGGGGGTCGCGGCCGCCGTGGGCGCCGTCCTGGCGGGGACCGCGGCGTTCGCCGGCATCGGCCTGGCGCTGGCGGGCACGCTGCGCGCCGTCGGCACCCTGGCGCTGGTCAACGCGCTGTTCCTGCTGCTCATGCTGCTCGGCGGCATGGTGTTCTCCCTGGACGTGCTGCCCGAGGGCCTCGCGGCGGCGGCGCGGCTGCTGCCTTCGGCCGCGCTGGCCGACGCGCTGCGCTCCGCCCTCACGCAAGCCGCCGTGGACGGCCGGGCACTGGGCGTGCTGGCCGCCTGGGCCACCCTGAGCGTCACCGCGGCCGCGCGCCTGTTCCGCTGGGAGTAGCAACAGGCGCAGGACGTGCCCTTCGCCACCCCCGGGTGCTACAGAGCGGGCAGCCCGTCGATGCTGACGGCGTTGCGCTGCGCCTGGTAGTCGAGAATGCCCGCCCGCCCCTTCGACTCCGCCCAGCGGTCGAGCTGGTCGCGCTCCCCCATGTAGTCGTACAGCGGCACCTGGTAGCCGCAGCTCGTCTGCACGCGCGTGAGCGCCACGCGGACGATCGCGCGGGCGCCCAGTTTCTCGGGGAACAGGTGGGCGATCTCGTCGTAGCCGGGTGATCCCACGGGATGGGCCTCGCCGCGGCCGAACAGGCGCACGATGTCCGGCGGGCCGGAGAAGGCGCAGAACATCACCGTGATGCGCCCGTTCTCGCGCAGGTGCGCGATGGTCTCCGCGCCGCTGCCGGTGAGGTCCAGGTAGGCGACCTCGGTCGGCGAGAGCACACGGAAGGTGTCGCCGCCCTTGGGCGAGAGGTTGACGTGATCCCCCGCGCGCGGCGCGGTGGCCACGAAGAAGAGCCTCTGCGCGGCGATCCAGGAGGTCAGGCGCTCGTCGAGCGCCTCCAGCACCTTGCCCACTCAGCCAGCGTAGACCACGGCGTCGGCCGCCATGGCCACGAACAGCAGGCCCAGGTAGCTGATCGAGTAGCGGAACACCCGCATCGCCAGCTCCTCGGTCTTGCGCCGGTACAGCTGCCACGCCAGGCCGATGAACACCCCGCCGAGCAGCAGGGCGGCGGCCAGGTAGATGACGCCCATGCCGCCGATCGGCCCGAACATCAGCGTCACGGCCACCAGCAGCAGCGTGTACAGCAGGATCTGGCGCGTGGTGTCCACGACGCCCCGCACCACCGGCAGCATCGGCACGCCGGCGCGGGCGTAGTCGTCGGAGTACTTGATCGCCAGCGCCCAGAAGTGCGGCGGTGTCCAGTAGTAGATGATCGCGAACAGGACCCACGCGGGCAGGCCGACCTCGCCGGTGACGGCGGCCCAGCCGATCAGCACGGGCATGCAGCCGGCGGCGCCGCCGATCACGATGTTCTGGGTGGTGCGGCGCTTCAGCAGCATCGTGTACACGAGCACGTAGAACAGGATCGCCACGACGCCGAGCACGGCCGACAGCAGGTTCACCATCACCGACAGCCACACGAAGCTGGCCACGCCCAGGACGACGCCGAAGCGCAGCGCGTTGCGGGGCGGCACCTGGTGGCGCGGCAGCGGCCGGCGGGACGTGCGGTGCATGATCTGGTCGATGTCGGCGTCGAACCAGCTGTTGAACGTGTTGGCGCTGCCGGCCGCCAGGAAGCCGCCGATCAGCGTCGCGAGCACCAGCCACAGGTCGGGGATCCCGCGCTCGGCCACGACCATGGTGGGCACCGTGGTGACCAGCAGCAGCTCGATGATGCGCGGCTTGGTCAGGCCCACGTAGGCGCGCACGCGCTCGCCGGCCGACGCGCGGCCGGAAGCCCCGGCGGGCACGGGGGCGACGGCGTCGCTCATCGCGCGGCCTCCGCGCGCCGCGCGAGCAGCGTGCCGAGCACGAGCACGGCCCAGATCC
>DATMKC010000283.1:0-12789 GCA_035553555.1 Egibacteraceae bacterium
AAGGTGTTCCCGGGCCACTCCTCCGAGGGCTAGGCGCGGCGCCATGGTCGCCGACGCGAAGCTGGCGATCATGGACGAGTTCGACCGTGGCGCCGGTCCGCTCGTCGCCCGCATGATGGAGGGCTTCCGGGCCTCCATCCCGGCCTACGGCGCGCTGCCGGAGGAGACGCTGCGGCAGGTCCGCGAAGTCGTGTCGGAGAACCTCGCATGCTTCTCGCGCTGCCTGCGCCGGGGCAGCGACCCCACGCCAGAGGAGCTGGCGCCGTTCCGGGACAGCGCGTCGCGGCGCGCGCGCGAAGGCGTGTCGCTGGCGGGCGTCCTGGAGGCCTACCGCATGGGCTCCCGGGTGGCCTGGCGCGAGCTGCGCGAGATCGTGGAGGCGCACGGCGAGTTCGCGCTCGGCCTGGAGTTCGCCACGCGGGTGATGTCCTACATCGACAGCGTCAGCGAGTCGGTGGCCGAGGCCTACATCAGCGAGTTCGAGGAGCTGGCCAGCGACCGCGAGGCGGCGCGGCGCGACTTCATCGACGGCCTGCTCGACGGCTCGCTCGCCGACGCGGAGCTGCTGGCGCGCGCGGAGGCGCTCGGCCTGGACGTCGCGTCACCGTATGTCGTGTGCCTGATCTGCATGGTGGAGGGCTCCGCCGAGGGCGCGGAGCTGCGCGCCAAGCAGCGCACCCTGCGCGCCATGGCCGCCTCGCTGCCCCACGGGCACCGGTCACTGATCGTCAACCGCGGCCACGAGCTCGTCGCCGTGGTGCCATCCCGGCAGGGCGCCGAGGACGAGCTCAGCGAGCGGCTCGGGCGCTTCGTGTCCCGCGCCGCGGAGGTGCTGGGCGAGCGGCTGGCCGCCGGCATCGGGCGGGTCCACGACGACGTCACCGAGCTGGCCAGCGGCTACCGGGAGGCGACCGTCGCCCTGGCCGCCGCCAAGGGCGGCGAGGCGGGCATCGCCGTCTACGGGCAGGTGCTGATGGAGGAGCTGCTGCTGCGCGAGCCCGCCATCGCCCGGCGCATGGTGCAGGCCACCCTGCAGCCGCTGCAGGCGCACCCCTACCTGCTGGAGACCCTGGAGACCTACCTCAGGCACGGGCCGTCGCTGCCCGACGTGGCCGAGCGCCTGCACGTCCACGCGAACACGGTGGCCTACCGGCTGGGACGCGTACGTGATCTGACGGGTCGTGATCCGCGTACGCCGAACGGCATCGCGCACCTGGCGCTCGCCTTGCGCGCCGCCGAGCTGCTCGGCGGCCTTCCCGAGCAGCCCACCAGGCCCTAGCGTCGCGGCGTCACTGACGTTTCTTTCCCAGGGGGTGGGACATGCACCATCGGATCCGATCCACACTGCTCATGACACTGGCCATGACCCTCGTCATGGCGATGCCACTGGCCGCCGCGCCGGGCGGCGGGAACGGGGGCGGGGGCGGCGGCTCCACGACGCTGCCGAACTCGATCGCCTCGCTGGGTGACTCCATCACCCAGGCCGCCAACCTCGACGGCGGCAACATCGGCGCCTCGCACCCGGAGCACTCCTGGTCCACCGGCTACGACTCCGGCGACATCGTCAACAGCCACTACGAGCGCCTGCTCGCGAACAACCGCAAGATCAAAGGGCAGACGTTCAACAAGGCGGTGTCCGGCGCGAAGATGGACGACGCGCCCGCCCAGGCCGACAACGTCGTCGCCACCGGCGCGCAATACGTGACGTTCCTCATGGGGGGCAACGACGTCTGCACGTCCAGCAACACCAACATGACGCCGCTGTCCAGCTTCGAGACGAATTTCCGCCTGGCGATGGACAAGCTGACCACCGGCCTGCCCGACGCGAAGATCTACGTGCTGAGCGTGCCGGACGTGTACCAGTTGTGGCGGCTGTTCGACGGCGAGTGGTACCCGGAGTGGGTGTGGAGCACGTTCGACATCTGCCAGTCGATGCTGGACAACAGCCGCACGGAGGCCGACCGGCAGGCGGTGCGCGCCCACAACATGGCGTTCAACGACATCCTCGCCGCCGTGTGCGCCGAGTACACGCAGTGCCTGTGGGACAACTACGGGGTGTTCAACTACCAGTTCACGCGCGCGGACGTCAGCGGCGTGGACTACTTCCACCCGTCCATGACGGGACAGAAGAACCTGGCGCAGCAGAGCTGGGCAGGCGGCTACTGGCCCACGCTCTAGCCGACACGCCACGCGCCCTGACCCTGTTCCGCGCCGCTCGCCGCCGATAAGGTGAGCGGCGCGGGGCAGGCACGGGCGACGGGAGGCGGCGTGGCAGCGGAGTACGACTACATCGTCGTGGGCGCGGGGTCGGCGGGATGCGTGCTGGCGGCGCGCCTCACGGAGGACCCGGACGTGCGGGTCCTGCTGCTGGAGGCCGGCGGGCCGGCCGACCACCCCAACATCGCGGTGCCCGCGGCCGGGCCGGCGCTGTGGCGCACGTCGGTGGACTGGAACTTCACCACGATGCCGCAGAAGCACCTGCGCGAGCGCGCGCTGTACTGGCCGCGCGGCAAGGTGCTGGGCGGCTCCAGCTCCATCAACGCGATGATCTACATCCGCGGCAACCGCGCCGACTACGACGAGTGGGCCGCCCTGGGCAACGCCGGCTGGGGCTACGACGACGTGCTGCCGTACTTCAAGCGGGCGGAGGACAACGCCCGCGGCGCCGACGAGTTCCACGGCGCCGGCGGGCCCCTGCGCGTGGAGGACCCCCGCTGGGTCAGCACGCTGGGAAGCGCGTTCGTCGAGGCCGCACAGGCGGCCGGGCTGCCCGCCAACCCCGACTTCAACGGCGCGACCCAGGACGGCGTCGGTGTGTACCAGGTGACCCAGAGGCGCGGGGAGCGCTGGAGCACCTTCAAGGCGTACCTGGAGCCGGCCCTGGCGCGGCCCAACCTGGAGGTGCGCACGCACGCGCTGACCCACCGGGTGCTGGTGGAGGCGGGACGCGCCACCGGCGTGGAGTACAGCCACGCCGGCGAGGTGCGCATCGCGCGCGCGCAGGGTGAGGTGCTGCTGTGCGGCGGCGCCGTGGCCTCCCCGCAACTCCTGCAACTGTCCGGCATCGGCCCGGCCGACCACCTGCGCGAGGTGGGTGTCGCCGTGGTGGCGGACCTTCCCGGCGTGGGCGAGAACCTCCAGGACCACCTGGTCGCGGACTGGTCGCACCGCTGCGAGGCGGACAGCCTGTTCGAAGCCGACCGCAGCACCGGCAACATCCTGGCCTACCTCGCGCGCCGCAAGGGGCCGCTGACCAGCGTCGTGGCGGAGGTGGGCGGCTTCGTGCGCACCCTGGACGGCCTGGACGCGCCCGACATCCAGTTCCACTTCCTGCCCGCGCTGGTGGACGAGCTGGGCGCCAGGACGCCGCAGGGGCACGGCTGGACCATGTGGCCGACGCTGGTCAAGCCGCTGTCCGCGGGGACCGTGCGCCTGCGCTCCACGGACCCGCGCTGGGCGCCGGCCATCGACCCGAACTACCTGGAGGCGCCCGAGGACGTCGACACGCTGGTGCGGGGCCTGGAGCTGTCGCGCGAGATCGCGCGGCAGGCGCCGATGGCCCGCCACCTCGGCGAGCGTTTCCACCCGCCGGCGGGCGCCGACGACGACCTCGCCGAGTACGTGCGGCACAACTGCCAGACGCTGTTCCATCCCGTGGGCACGTGCCGCATGGGCGCCGACGAGCTGGCGGTGGTGGACGCGGAGCTGCGCGTGCACGGCGTGGACGGCCTGCGCGTGGTCGACGCCTCGGTGATGCCGACGGTGCCGCGCGGCAACACCAACGCGCCGACGATCATGGTCGCCGAGCGCGCCGCGGACCTCATCCGCGCCCGCGTCCCCGCCTGACCTGGGGCTTGCGGAGTCGAGTCCGGCCGATAGCGGCCACGATCGCCTCCGCGGCGGTCAGGAGAACTCGGCGGTGACGCGGGCGTCGGCGGCGCTGCTCGCTGCGGCGATGTCCTCGGCGTACTGCCGCAGCGCCTCGGCGAGGTCGTCGTCGGCCGCGGCGAGGATCCGCAGCGCCAGCAGCCCCGCGTTGACGCCGTTGCCCACGCCGACGGTCGCGACCGGAACCCCCTTCGGCATCTGCACGATCGACAGCAGCGAGTCCATGCCGTCCATGTGGGCCAGCGGGACGGGGACGCCGACGACCGGCAGCGTCGTCGCGGAGGCGAGCATGCCGGGCAGGTGGGCCGCTCCCCCGGCCCCGGCCACGATCACCTTCAGGCCCCGTTCGGCGGCGGTGCGCCCGTAGTCGAGCATCTCGTGCGGCCGCCGGTGCGCCGAGACCACGCGCACCTCGTGCGGCACGCCGAAGTCGGCCAGCACGTCCACCGCGCCGCGCATCACCGACAGGTCTGAGTCGCTGCCCATCACGACGCCCACCAGCGGGTCCGCGGTCATGCCGTCTCCTCTCCGTGCAGGATCGCGGCGCCGCGCCGCGCGCGCGCCGTCACCTCGTCCAGATCGTCGCCGACCACGGTGACGTGGCCGAGCTTGCGCCCCGGCTTGCACGCGCACCTGTACGGCAAGGCCGCCAAGCCGGGCACGGCCAGTGCCGCAGGCAGGCGCCCGGCCGGGTCGGACCCGTCCGCCGGCCCGACCACGTTGACCAGCGCGAACGCCGGCGCGACCGCGTCGGTGGCACCGAGCGGCCAGTCGAGCACCGCGCGCAGATGGTTGGCGAACTGCGAGGTGACGCAGCCCTCGATGGACGCGTGGCCGGAGTTGTGGGGGCGGGCCGCCAGCTCGTTCACAAGCAGGGCGCCGTCTTCGACGAACAGCTCCACCGCGAGCAGGCCCACGACGCCGAGCCGCTCCGCCACGTCCAGCGCGAGGCGCCGCGCCTCGCCGGCCAGCGCGTGGCTCACCGGCGCGGGGTAGCGCAGCTCGCGCAGCATCCCGTCGCGCTGCACCGTCTGGACCACCGGGTAGGCGACGGCCTCACCGGACGGGCGGCGCGCGACCACGACCGCGACCTCGCAGTCCATCGCGACATGACGCTCGGCCAGAAGCACCAGGCCGCGGCCGTGCGCCTCGTCGAGAACGGCCGCCGCCTCGTCGATGCCGGCGGCCACCCACACGCCCCGGCCGTCGTAGCCGCCTCGCGCGGCCTTGAGCACCAGCGGCCAGCCATGCGCCTCACCGAACGCGGCCATCTCCTCGCGCGAGCCCACCACGCGGTGCTCCGGCTGCGGCGCGCCCAGGCCGGCCAGCGCCTCGCGCTGCCGGCGCTTGTCGATCACCACCGCGATGACACCGGAGCCCGGCCGGACCAGCGCGCCGTCGCGCTCCAGCGCCTGGATCAGCGCCGGTTCCACCAGCTCGTGGTCGAACGTGACCGCGTCGGCGCCCTTGGCCAGCGCCGCCAGGCCGTCAGGGTCGTCCGGCGCGCCGAGCACCACCTCGGCGGCCACGGCGGTGGCGCTGTCGGCCGGGTCGGACGCCAGCACCCGGAGGCGGACATCCAGCGCGACGGCCGCCTGCGCGGTCATACGCGCGAGCTGGCCCGCGCCCACCATGCCGACCACCGGCGCCACACGACCTCCTCGCAGACTCGAAGACGCGCCGATCCTAGCCGCACGCTAGGGTCCGCCCATGCGAGCGGAGCCCGAGATCACGTGCGTGGACTGCGGAGGCACGTGCCACCTGCTCAACGCCGATCCCCTGGAGGACCTGCCGGAGGGCTGGATCGTCGCCTACCGCTGCGAGGACTGCCTGGACCGCTGGGACCTGGTCCTGGAGGAGCCCGAACAGCGGTGAGGGCCGGTCAGCGACCGGCCCTCACCATTTTGCTCACGTGGGTCAACTGATCGTGCCGCCGTGCTCGGGTGACGGCGACGAGTCCGCCTGGGTGAAGCCGGACTGGCCGGCCGGGCGGATCGCGTCGTACGTCGCCCCGGCCACCTCCGCGCCGATCGCCGCGTTGTACGCGACGGCGCTGCTCGCGCTCACCGTGCAGTCCACGTCGTCGTTGCCCGCGGTGGCCACGACCGAGCAGCCGGCGAGCTGCACGCGCTCGCCGGCGTCCGTGTACACGTGGTACGTGCCCGGTCCGCGGTCGACCGTGCCGCTATAGGTGAACCGGATGGTCACCGACGCGGTGCTGCCGCTGCCGGACGTGGAGCGTGTGATGCCGGTCAGCCGCGGCGCCGCCGTGTTGCCGGTCGTTGTGGACCCTGGCGCCATGGGCTCCTCGTCGGCACCGTTGAACAATCCGGACTCAAGGAGCGACCCCTTCACCGCTTCGTCCTCGACGAAGCCGCCCACGATGACATTGCGCAGGGCGCCGGCGTCGAACGTGACGAGGACGCGCGTGATGGTCGTGCCCTGCGTCGCGTCCGGTGCCGCCCCGGTGCCGCTGAACACCCGGCCGCGCGAGTCGTAGACCTTGAATCTGGAGGCGGCCTGGTTCACGTTCACGGCCGTGTCGATCTGCTGGTCGAACGTGAAGCGCATCTGCACGGTGCTGCCGCTCTCGCGTGCGACGCCGGTCAGGTCCGGCCCCTCCGTCGCGCCGACGTGCGCGCCCCCGGGCGGGTTGGCGTACCCCCCGGCCACGGCCGTCACGGCTGCGGCGTCCACGACGCCCCGCCCGACGTTGCCCGACCACGTGTCGGTCGTCATGTTGTCGTCGTCGTGCCAACTGGAGGCGAGTTGGACCTGGCAGGTGAGGTCGTCAACCTTCACGGCGTCGCCGCTCGTGCCGCGGATCACCTCCACACCAGTGTCCCCGGTCGCTTGCTTCTGCAGCACGAGCCGGTACTTGTTGTTCGGGCCGCAGGCCGCGACCGGCTTGTCGAACGTGAAGTTGACCTCGTTGTCGTCCTCCTCCGCCACCGACACCAGGATCGGTCCGCGCGAGTCGCCGGAAGCCGGCGTCACCGACTGCAGGCCTACGGAGCCTTCCGCGTTCGGCACGTTGGAGGTGAGCCCGCGCCCGGCCTCGAACGCCACGGCGGCCACCGTCGCGTCGTCGGCCAAGGCCTCCGGGAAGGTGGCGACCACGACGTCCTGGCGCGCGGTGTCGCGGGCGGCGGTCGTGGCGGGCACCTGGAGGTTGTCGAAGGTGTACAGCCGGAACTTGTCCGCGCTGACCTGCGCCGCCAGGGGCTCGGTGAAGGTGAAGGAGACCTCCGTGGCGCCGGCGGCCGTGGTGCCCAGCGTGGCGGCGAGCAGCCTCGGCGTCGAACCGGTGATCGGCGTGTGGCCCATCGCCTCCGAGGCCGTGTCGCACGCGTCACGGTTGACCTTCGGCGCGCACGTCAGCTCGGTCGCCGCGGCCTTGCCCGACGGCGCCAGCCACGTGCCAGTGGGCGCCGGCACGCTGGAGCCGTTGGCCAGCACGATCGGCGCGTCGTTGGCCGCCGAGTACGCGGCGGCGGTGAATCCGGCCGCCCAGGCGTCGGAGGCCTGGCCCTCCGTCAGGATGGTGGCCGAGGCCTTGGAGGCGTCCGAGTAGCCGCGCTCCTTGGCGATCTCGACCGCCGTGTCGAAGCGCGTCGGGCCGGACACGCGCTCGACCGTCATGCCGATCTGCTGCAACTCGGTGATGACCGCGTCGTTGATGGCGGAGCTGCCGCCCACCACGAAGACCGTGCGGATCTGCGCCCCACGCAGGTAGTTCTTGGTGGAGGTCGACAGCCGCTGGCTCTCCGTGAGCAGCACCGGCATGTTGCGGTCGGCCGCCCAGCCGCCCGCGGCGATGGAGTCGGCGAACGCGCGCGTCGGGTCGGTGTTCGGCGGCTCGAACGCGGCGGCGACGATGGCGGACGTCGCGGCCGGCAGCGCCCGGCGGGCGATGTCGATGGCGGTCTCGATGCGGGTCGGCCCGCTGAAGCGGCGCACGGTGTAGCCCTCGGACTTGAGGTCGTCCTCGACGGCCGTGGACACCGCGCTCGGCCCGCCCATGATGTTGACCACGGACGGCTTCAGGCGGTTGAGCTCCGCGTCGGCCTCACTGCTCAGCGTTTGCGAACTGGTGAGCAGGAGCGGACGGCTGCCCTGCATGCCGCCGGACGCCAGCGAATCGGCGAACAGGTCGTCACGGCCCAGGAGCACCTCGCTCGCCGAGGTCGGGAACGTCGCCTTGCTCCACGACGCGGCGACGGCCGTGTTCGTGGTGCCGCTGAGCTCGGTGGTGTTGGTGTAGTGGCTCGCCGCCGCGGGTTCCACCGCGACCAGGAGCAACGCGGCCAGCAGCGCCGCAAGCGCCCCGGCCAGTCCCCGTGTCCGAGTTCCGAACGTTTCGGTGTGCCGCATGCCTCGCACTCCCCGCATCTCGCCGTCCGTGCAGGTGGCACGGGCGGTCTCACCGGCGTTACCCGTCGGCGCGCTGACTGGGCCCGTCCGGGCCCGTGACCATTCAGCCCGGGGATCGTAGGACACCGATGCCTCCATGGGCGTGCAGGTTCACAAAATCGTTGCGCCACACAATTGAGAACGCGGCGGCCCGCGGAGGCCTTACGGGGATCTCGCCGGCGCGCACGCCGCCCTCAGGCCGGGCGGCGCACCGCGACCTGCGTCGACACGCAGCCGCACACCGGGCAAGGGGCTTGCGTGCCCTCCTTGCCCAGGTAGAACCACCGCTCACACGAACGGCACCACGCCCACATCTCGTTCACTGAACCACCTCGCGACCAGGGGTTCCCCCGCAGTCACAAAGATCGGGCGCCCAACTCGCTTTCGCTACCCCCGCGCGGGGGGATCCCATGCCCCCATTCGAGGTTTTCGCGTAAAAAACCGTCCGTGTTGTCGGTTTTGTGGTGGATTGGAGGCGGTGCGGCGGCCGTCGTGCGTGCTCAGCGAGCCGCCAGCGCACCTGCCAGGTCGGCCGCCATCGCCTCGATGCGCCGGGCCAGGCCGGCGCGCAGGGACGCCTCGTCGCCGGCGGGCTCGCCCTTCGGGTACGTGATCGTTCGCGCCGCGTTGACCAGCGCCCCCCTGCCCTCTGCGTCGAACGCCGCGACGGCGTCGGCGGCCCCGCCCCCCTGTGCGCCGTAGCCGGGGACCAGCACGATGGCGCGCGGCATGCGGTCCCGGAGCGCGCGGGCCTCCGCCGGGTACGTGGCGCCGACCACGGCGCCCACCGCGCTGTAGCCCCGCGCCCCCGTCAGCGCCTCACCCGCTTCGGCGACCATGTCGGCGACGCGCTCGGCGATCGTGCGCCCGTCGTCGGTGCGCAGGTCCTGCAGGTCGCCGCTGCCCGGATTGGACGTCTTGACCAGGACGAAGATGCCTTTGCCGTGCTCGGCGCAGGCGTCCACGAACGGCCGCAGGGTGTCCCGGCCCAGGTACGGCGTGACGGTCAGCGCGTCGGCCGCGAAGGCCGGCCGGCGGGCGCCGAACACGTCGGCGGCGCCCAGGAACGCGTTGGCGTACGCCGCCGCCGTGGAGTCGATGTCGTTGCGTTTCGCGTCGGCGATGACCAGCAGGCCGCGCTCCCGGGCCATGTCCAGCGTGTCGGCGAAGGCCTGCAGTCCCTCGATCCCGTACTGCTCGAAGAAGGCGATCTGCGGTTTGACCGCGGCGACCCGGCCCGCGGCCTCGTCGAGCACGATCTCGTGGAAGGCGCGGATGGCCTCGCGCACCGGCTGGGCGGCGCGGCGCGCGGCGTCCAGCAGGAACGGCGGCATCGACTCGAGGCGGGGGTCCAGGCCGACGACGGCGGGGGTGCCGCAGCCGTCGACGGCGTCCAGGAGGCGGTCGGCGAAGTTCTCGGTCATCGGCTGCGAACCCTACGGCACCCGAGCCGGCTAGTAGGTGACGCTCACCTCCGGCGAGCAGGTGCCGGTGCCGGCCTCGCAGACCTGGAATCGGTGCGTCCCGCCGCCCTTGCTCTTGAGGTTCACGGTGGCCGCACCGTCGTTGGCCGTGGTTGCGGCCTTCGCCCCGTCGAGGTGGATGTCCACATCGGTCGACGTGGCGCCGGTCCACGCGAGGTCGGCGTGCTTGACGCCCTTGATCTTGTAGCCGGTCGCGCTGAGCGAGATGCCGGCCGGCTCCGGCGCCGGCTCGGTGTCCGGGTTGTCGACCGTGACGACCACGGACGCGCTCGCCGTCTGCGGCGCGGCGCCCTGCTCGGTGGCCCTGGCGGTCAGCGTGTGCGCGCCGTCGGCGACGGCGGTGCTGTCCCACGACGCCGACCAGCCGTCGGTGCCGTCGGTGTCCGTCGCGAACGGCGTGGTGGCGCCGTTCGCGAAGAACTCCACCTTGGCCACGCCCTCGGTGTCGGCGGCGTCCGCCGTCACCGGCACCGCGCCGGAGACGGTCGCGCCCTCGGCGGGGCTCGTGATCGCGACCAGCGGCGCGGGGTCGAGCACCGGCCCGGCGGTCGCGGGCGCCCACGGGCGCGCATCCAGGAAGGGCTCGGCGTGCGGGTTGCCGCTGGAGTTGCTCCAACTCGAAGTGGCGTCGGCCTCGGTGAGCATGGCGCCGCGGGCCGCGGCGAACGCGCCGGCGTCGGCGGGCTGCGGGTTGGCCGCCAGGTACAGCGCCAACGCGCCGGCGACGTGCGGCGCCGCCATGGACGTGCCGCTCATCGAGGTGGTGCCGCCGCCGCGCCTGGTCGACACGACGGAGCGGCCGGGCGCGGCCACCGCGACGGGCGCGGAGGCTGCCGAGGCCCACGACGCGGCGTCGTTGCCCCAGTTGGACCAGTACGGCCAGTCGTCGCCCTCCTGCGTGGCCGACACGGTGACCACCGTGTCGTCGTAGGCGGCCGGGACGGCTCCCGACGCGTCGGCGTCGCTGTTGCCGGCGGCGACGGCGAAGACCGCGCCGCCGTGCGTCGCGTTGCAGATGGACTCGTGGTAGGCGTCGGAGCCGGTGAAGCCGGAAGCGGTGCAGGTGCCCGTCTTGGAGCCGGTGCCGCCCAGGCTCATGTTCACCACGCCCGCCTGGCCGCGCGCGGCGATCTCCTTCGCGGCCCAGTCGACGCCCGCGATGACGCCGGAGCGGCGGCCGGAGCCGTTCTTGTCCAGGACCTTCACGGCGTGCAGCGTCACGCCGGGCGCCACGCCGACGACGTCGATGTCGTTGTCGGCGGCACCGACCGTGCCCGCGACGTGCGTGCCGTGCCCGTGGTCGTCGTCCCAGGCGGCGCGACAGCCCCCGCCGCCGCAGCTGGTGACGGCGTAGCCGTTGCCCAGGTTGGCGGCGAGGTCGGCGTGGTCGGCGTCGATGCCGGTGTCCACGACGTAGACGTGGATGCCCGCGCCGGTGTTGGTGGCGCTGCGGTCGGTGGCGTCCAGGCCGATGCGCGCGACGCCCCAGGGCGCGACCTCGCCGAAGGCCCGGACGGCGCCGTCGCGCTCGACGTGGCGCACGCGCGGGTCGGCGGCAAGCGCGCGCAGGCGGCCCTCCGGCACGGCGGCGGCGAAGCCGAACAGCGCGGTGCCGTAGGCCTGCGTGGCGCGGACGCCGTGCTCACGCGCGACCTGCGCGGCGCGGGCCTTGTTGGCGTCGTGGCCGCCGGGCGCGTGACGGGCGTCCAGCACCACGATCACGTCGACCGTCCGGTCCGCCGCGGCCGCTGCGGGGGCGACCAGGGAGAAGGCGAGTGAGAACACCGCGCAGAGCGCGCCGACCGTGTGCTTCACGACGTGTCCTGTTCCCGTGTGCGCGGTCGCGGGGCCGGGCGCGAACGCCCTGCTCCGGCAACCCCGCTGCAATTGACCTCCCGCCCGCCGCGCTGCCCGCGGGTCACCGCTCACGGTACTGCTGATTTGGGCGTTTTGATAGGTCTTCGGTGTTTATTCGAAGCGAAAGATCGGCGGGAGCACAGCCACGAGGGCGGCAACCCAGAGGGCGAACACCGGCAGGTAGGAGGTCTGCCACCGCTCGAGGCGATGGAACGCGGCCCGTCCCGTGAGGAAGCGCGCCGACAGCCACGCGGTGCCGGCCAGGTTGACCAGCAGGAGCAGGTTGAGCCCCAGGGCGGCCACGCGGTTCGGAGTCAGCCCGAGGTCGCCGATGCGCGCCACCATCGCGCCCAGGACCATGCCGTCGAGCACCAGCGCGCCGGCCACCGCGACGAGCTGCACACGGTCCATGAGCCCGGGCGGGCGCGACGGGTCGCGCGCCGACATCGCATAGAGCACCAGGCCGAGCACGACCACCAGCAGCGCGTCGAAGACGGCGAGCAGTTCGCGGTCGAACGCGCCGGCCGCGCCGGACACGGCGTAGGCCACCGCGGCGACGGCGAGCATGGCGGCGAACAGCGGCGTGAACAGCATGGTCAGCACCGGCGCCATGTTCTCCACCACCTGCTGCTTGGCTTCGACCAGCCATGCCGCCACGATCACCGCGCCGGCCGCGCCCGAGGGCAGCACCCACTCGATGACCCGCTCGGCGAGCTCCGGCCCCAGCGGTTGCAGGATCGCCACGGTGAGGCCCATGAGCACCCCGCCGCCGAGCGCGATCAGCGCGTAGTAGATGAGCCACTCCCCGGTGAAGCGCACGAAGTCCATGCGCCGCTCGTGGGAGCGCAGCGTGCCGCCCATGTACGGGCAGGCGACCGCGAACCACAGCAGGACCGGCAGGTGCAGCGCGACGAGCACGTGCGTGGCGGAGCCGTCGCGGAACGGAGAGAGGTTGACCACCAGTGCGGCCAGCGCGAAGGGCGCGGCCGACCCCAGCCACCCCCGCGCGCCCAGCCGCCGCCGCCGCGCGAAGAACGCCGCCAGGAACGGCAGCACGAACAGGCCGAGATTGCGGACGAACCATGCCGGCGGCTCGCCGGGAAACTCCGCGGCCAGGCGCGCGACCTGGATGGCGACCGCGGCGGCC
>DATMKC010000284.1:0-2779 GCA_035553555.1 Egibacteraceae bacterium
GCCGGGCCGGCCGGCGCTCCGGCGCGGGGGCCGCCGCCGCCGGCTCGGTGTCCGCGGCCACCCGGGGCAGGTACACGGTGAAGCGCGCGCCGTGACCGGGCTGGCTCTCCACCTGGATCTGGCCGCCGGCCGAGGTGACGATGCCGTACACGGTGGCCAGCCCGAGCCCGTTGCCGTCCGCCTTGGTGGTGAAGAACGGCTCGAACAGCCGCGTCGCCGTGACCGCGTCCATGCCGGTGCCGGCGTCCTCCACCGTCAGGGTGACGTAGGAGCCGGCGGGCAGGCCCAGGCGATCGCCCCGCGCGCGGTCGACCTCCGCGTTGGCGGTGGCGACGCGCAGCTCGCCCCCGCCGGGCATGGCGTCGCGCGCGTTGAGCGCCAGGTTGAGCACCACCTGCTCCAGTTGCGTGGGGTCGGCCCGCAGCGCGCCCAGCGCGGGATCCAGCTCCAGGCGCAGGTCGATGTCCTCCGGCAGCAGGGGCAGCAGCAGGCCCTTGAGGCCGCGCAGCGTGTCGTTGAGGTCGCAGCGCGCCGGGCTGGAGACCCGGCCGCGGCTGAACGTGAGGATCTGGTCCACCAGGGCGCGGGCGCGCTCTCCCGCCTTCAGCGCCTCCTCCAGGTGCTTGGCGGCCATCGGGTGGTCGCGCACCCGCGGCTCCAGCAGCTCGCAGTAGCCGAGCATGGCCGTCAGCAGGTTGTTGAAGTCGTGCGCGATGCCGCCGGCAAGCTGGCCCACGGCCTGCAGCTTCTGCGCCTGCAGCAGCTGCTGCTCGGCGCGGCGGCGGCCGATCGCGCTGGCCAGCACGTTGGCCACCGTCTGGATGAAGGTGCGCTCGTCGTCGGTGAAGTCGCGAGGCTCGCGGTCGTAGACGGCCAGGACGCCGAACACCGCGTCGCGGCTGCGCAGCGCCACGCTCATCGCGCTGCCCGCGTGGTGCTCCTCCAGCAGCGGCGTGGGACGGCCGTCGTCGGCCATCACGTAGTCGGCCACCACCACGGGCTCCTCACTGGCGCGCGCCAGGCCCACGTCGTAGGGCGCGGTGGCGGGCACCACGGCGCTGCCGACCACGCCGGCCCGCCAGCCGGAGCCGGCGACCAGGACGGCCTCGTCCTCGCCGTGCAGCTCGAACACGCCCGCCAGCGGCACGCGCAGCGTCTGGGCGACCAGGCTGGCGGCCTCGTCCAGCAGCGCCTCGGGGTCGGCGGCCACCAGGGCGCTCTGGCCAAGGCGGCCCACCGCCGCCTGCTGCGCGAGCGCGCCGCCCAGCAGGCGGGCGGCGCGCTTGCTCTCCGTGATGTCCTTGGACACCGAGTAGACGCCCACGACCTTGCCGTCGACCACGATGGGCACGGTCGCCACCTGCAGTTCCACGCGTTCGCCGTGGCGGTTCACGATCACGGTCTCGAAGTGCTGCGGCCGGCCCTCCGCGGTGGCGCGGAAGCCGGCCATGGTGTGCTCCACGGCCTCCGGCGCCAGGAGAGCCTGCAGGGGCAGGTCGCGCATCTGGCGCAGCTCGTCGGTGCTGTAGCCGCTGACGGCCGCCGCCGCCGGGTTCGCGCTGGTGAAGCGCGCCTGCAGGTCGAAGGTGTGGACGGCGTCCGGGTTGTACTCCACCAGGGAGCGGTACTGCTGCTCGCTGGACTCCAGCCGGCGGGCGATGCGGCGCAGCTGCGCGACGAGCCCGTGCACGACGGCGCCCACGATCAGCAGGGAGGCAAGCCGCAGCACGGCCACGAACGCGTCGCGGCCGGTCGGCTCGCTGTCGAGCCCGAGCAGCAGGCCCGCCGCGGCCACGAGCAGCACGGCCTCGGCGACGAGCCGGCGGCGGGTGTTGAAGATCGCCCCGTACAGCAGATAGATCAGGTACAGCACGGTGTACGGGCTGTCCGGGCCGCCCGTCACCACGCACAGCAGCGTGATCATGCCCAGCACGGCGGTGCCGCCGGCGACCGCCCAGAAGCGCCGCAGGAACGGCAGCGCCGTGGACGCAACCAGGGCCGCACCCAGGCCGGCGACCAGCGCCAGCTCCCACGCCCGCGGCCACAGGTGGCGCGGCAGGAAGGGCAGGCTGCCCAGGATCATGGCGGTGGTCGCGGCGATCAGGGCAAGGCGGAAGCTGCCGCGGCCGACCTCGTGCTCCGCCGCCGGCCTGACGGCCATCGGCCGTGTCAACCCCCCGCCGTCCATCGGCGACCCCCCAAATCGGGCCCCTTCGCATCCGCCGCCACGGGACCCGCCGTCCCGCTCCGTCAGCGAGCATAGCGATCACAGGCTCCGGATATGGCCTACCCGGCACGGGGCGCGCACCCCTGGGCAGCGTCTCATCCGACTTACCGGACTCTTGTGCGCGCCCTTGACGCCGCCGTGCCCTGGACGTTTGCTGGGGGGTCGTCCCCCGCACGTGGTGGACCAGCCAACCGGAGGGTGGGAGTGTCCATGCGCACGACGCGCACGCTCGCAGTCATGCTCGCGTTCTTGCTGCTCACCGTGGCCTGCGGCCTCAAGGAGGGCGTCGAGGTCTCCTTCCAGCAGGGCGGCGCGGGCGGCGCCGAGGACTTCGGCGGCGGCTTCGCCGCCGACCCCGGGGCGACGGACGACTTCACCGGCACGGACGGGGACGCCCCCGTCAGCGACGGCACCACGTCCGACGGCGCCGACCCCGGCACGACCGGCGCGGGCACGACCGGCGGCACCACCGGCGGCTCCGGAACCACCGGCACCACCGGCGGCGGCGGCGGTGGTGCCGGTGGTTCCGGAGCCGCCGGTGGTGCCGCCGGT
>DATMKC010000285.1:0-2689 GCA_035553555.1 Egibacteraceae bacterium
TCTCCACGGTGTCGGCGATCTGCGTGTTCAGGGCGTCGATGTGGCCCTGCAGCATCGCGATGTCCTGCGTCACCGCGGCCAGCATGGTGTTCACGGAGTTGATCGCGGTGTTCAGCGCCTCGTTCTCCGCCACCAGGCGCACGACCTCCTCCGCGGCCGCCTTCGCCGTGGCTCGCGCCTCGGCGAGCTGCGCCTCGGCGGCCTCCACCGCGGCCTCGGCCTCGGCGTAGCCGGGCATCGCGGCCGCGTAGGGCTCCAGCTCGGCGCGCAGGAAGGCCAGGTCCTCGGCCAGGCCGTTGAGGACGCCGAGCTCCTGCTCGAACTCCTTCAGGCGCTCGTAGGCCTTCTGCGCGGTGTGGCCGCCGGGCAGCGAGACGGCGGTGGCGATGTCCAGCGTCATGCCCAGCGGCAGCTCGACGGCCTCCTGCTGGAAGACGTCGTTCAGGTTGATCTGGAAGTCCTCCACCGTGAGCGCGACCTTGGCGCCGGCGGCCTCGTTGGTGACGGCGCTGACCAGGCCCTTGTCGCCCATGTCGCTGACCAGGCCGAAGCGCTTGGCGCGCATCCAGCCGCTGGCGCTGCCCACCTCGGCGAAGGAGCCCTTGGCGT
The DNA here is from genome assembly GCA_035553555.1 of Egibacteraceae bacterium. Classification (GTDB taxonomy): domain Bacteria; phylum Actinomycetota; class Nitriliruptoria; order Euzebyales; family Egibacteraceae; genus DATMKC01. Next base: position 610 of record DATMKC010000285.1, read on the forward strand.
TGCTCTGCACGTAGTAGCGGCCGATGCCGAGCAGGCCCTCCACGTCGGGGACCTGCGGGTGCTCCAGCACGGCGCGGTAGGTGCCCTGCTCGGGATCGGAGTTCAGGCCCCGGCGCTTGGGGTTCCACGGCGGCACGACGTCGTTGAACATGCGGTGCGGGTTGAACATGAGCTCGGAGTAGGGCTGGCCCACGGTGGTCACGGTGGTGCGGATGTCGCCGGTGTTGGCGCGCAGCTCACCGCGGTCCACCAGGTTGCTGAGCGCCACGTCGGCGACGTCCAGGCGCGCGATGGCCCAGCCGATGCCCAGGCCCGGCGTGTCGGCCTCCCGGTTCTCCTCGTCGTACAAGTCGACGTAGTCGTCGACGAAGTCGACCTCGTCCGGGATGACGCCGGCGCCCGCGGGCATGGACGCCGAGATCAGGACAATGGCGAGCGCGCCAAGCGCCGCCCGCCCCCGCGTACGCAGCTTCACACCGTTCATAGCGGATACATCGGGGGTTACGGATGTGCGGTACGTAGGTCAGGCCGGGGACGGCCCACCCCCGACTCGGTGACGCACAAACCCGGACAGACCTGTTGGAGTGGGTCGCGCGCGGTGCCGCTCGACGCTCAGGCGATGACCTCGATGGTGGCCAGCACGCCGGCCAGCGTCAGCCCGAACCACATGCCGTCGCGTCGCAGGTTGTCGATCGCCTTGCCCAGCGCCTTGAGCTCATCCCACACCTTCTGGGACTCCTTGGCGGCGTCGTCGCGGAGGCGGTTCTCGGTGGAGGTGATGTCCTCGCGGAGGCGGTCGTGGCCGGCGGCCATCTCCGCCCGGAGTGCCTGGTTGTCCGCCTTGCTCTCCTGCCGGGCCGTCGCGATCTCTGCCCGCAGGTCCGTCACGCCGCGCTCGAGGCGGTCCTCCACGCGGTGGAGGTCTTCCTTGGTCGCGTACTCCTCTGACTGTGCCACGGTCACCGCGCCTCCTCATGGCCGCACTGCCGCTCGGGTTCCCACGACCGTAACGCCCCCGCGCCGCAGGGGGCCGAAATCGCGCGCTCCCGTTGTGGACAACCGGCCGTGACCGTTCCGTCCGCAGTCGCCCGGCGACGATTCGGGAGCAATCAGACGGCCTTTACCGGGAGGATTACGGGGCGTACAGTGCGCCGCGGCGGAAGCACTGGACACGGGGGTCCGCGCGGTGGCGACGGCAGTCGACGACATGGTGAGCCAGCACGACGCCGTGCTGGTGGACCGCCATCGCGCCGGCGACCGCCGCGCCTTCGGGATCCTCTACGACGCCCACTACGGCCGGCTGCTGTCCTACATCCGCCGCCGCGTGCGGGAGGGCGATCTCGTCGAGGACATCGCCCAGGAGGCGTTCGTCAAGGCGTTCGCGGCGATGGGCGACCTGCGCGAGACGGGCCGGTTCTATCCGTGGCTCACCGCGATCACGCGACGGCTGATCCTGGACCACTACAAAGCGCGCGTGCGCGTCATCGCCGTGCCGGACCTGGACGCGGGGCAGAGCGAGCCGGCCGACGAGGCGCTGATGCAGCGGCAGACGCAGGCGGACCTGGCCGCCGCGCTGCTGCGCGTGCGCGCCCGGCATCAGCAGGTGCTGTGGCTGCGTGAGCACGAGGGCCTGAGCTATCAGGACATCGCGCTGCGGCTGGGAATCCCCGAGACCGCGGTGGCGCCGCTGCTGTTCCGCGCGCGCAAGGCGCTGCAGCGCGAGTACCTGGCGATCACGCAGCAGGAGCGCTCGGCCGTGGTGGTGCCGGCGCTGCTGTTCCTGGCGGACGCTGCGCGGCGGCTGCGCGACCGGCTGGCCGCCATGGTGCCGTACCTGCCCGAGCCCGCCGCCCTCACCAGCTCGATGGCCGCCGTCGCCCTCAGCTTCGCGGCCGTTGTCGGGGGCGGTGCGGAGGTTGTCGATGCTCCACGCCTGGCGTCTCCGGCGCCGTCCGTTTCCGGGTCCGCCGCCAGCGCGGCCCTTGCGACAGCGGTGGACGTCGCGCCGGAGGCTTCGATTCGGCGGGAGACGGCCCAGCATGCGCGCGACGGAGGACTGGCACCCGTCGCGCCATATGAG
>DATMKC010000286.1:0-12105 GCA_035553555.1 Egibacteraceae bacterium
GCTCGGAGGCGTCCACCACGAGCAGCGCCACGCACGCCGCGTCCAGCGCCTGGACGGTGCGCACCGTCGAGTAGTACTCGGTCGCGTCGTTCTTCCTGGTCTTGCGGCGGAGGCCCGCGGTGTCGATGAAGCGGTACGTGCGGCCGTCCTCCAGCTCCACCAGCGTGTCCACCGCGTCCCGGGTGGTGCCGGGACGGTCGTCGACGATGGTGCGCTCCTCCCCCAGGATGCGGTTGAAGATCGAGGACTTGCCGACGTTCGGGCGCCCGATCAGCGCGACCGCGGGGATGTCGTCGACCGGCACCCGCTTGCGCTGGAAGGCGCCGACCTTCTTCAGGCCGTCGAACACCGCGTCGAGCAGGTCGCCGGAGCCGTGGCCGTGCAGCGCGCTGACCGGCAGGGGCTCGCCGAGGCCCAGCCCGTGCAGTTCCGCCAGCTCCGGCTCCACGCGCGTGGTGTCGGCCTTGTTGGCCACCAGCAGGACCGGCAGGCCGGCGCCGCGCAGCCACTCCGCCGCGGCGGCGTCCTCCTCGGTGATGCCGACGGTGAGGTCCACCACGAACAGCACCAGGTCCGCGGTCTGTGTCGCCCGTTCCGCCTGCGCCGACACCAGCGCGTCCAGGTCGTCGCCGGTCTGGCGCCCGCGCTGCGCCCAGCCGGGCAGCCAGCCGCCGGTGTCCATGACCGTGAACGTGCGTCCCCGCCACTCGGCGGCGTGGGTGGTGCGGTCCCGGGTCACGCCGGGACGCTGCTCCACGATGGCGTCGCGCCGCCCCGTCAGGCGGTTGACCAGCGTGGACTTGCCCACGTTGGGCCGCCCGACCACGGCCACGACCGGCCCGCCGAGCTCGCGCACCGTGCGGCCGCCCGCGCTCACGCCCGTGCCTCGACCATGCTCGCCAACTCGTCCACCAGGTCCTCGATGCCCCGTCCGGTCGTGTCGATCTCCACCGCGTCCGGCGCGCGCCGCATCTGCGCGGCGTCGTGCGCGTCGCGCCGCTCCAGATCCGCCGCCTGCGCGGCGACCGCCTCGGGGTCGGTCTCCCCGCGCTCGGCGGCGCGGCGCCGGGCGCGCTCCAGCGGGTTCGCGGTCAGCCATACCTTCAACCGGGCGTCCGGAACCACCACGGTGCCCGCGTCCCGGCCCTCCACGACCCCGCCGGCGTCGCCGACCTGGGCGCGCTGCAGGCCCAGGAGCGCGGCGCGCACGGCGGGGTGCTCCGACACCGCCGACACCGCGGCGGTGACCTCCGGGCCGCGGATGAGCGCCTCGACGTCCTCGCCGTCGAGCCGGGTGCGCCCGTCGGCGCGAAGGATGCTCGCCCGCTCGACGACGCGCAGGCACGCGGCCTCGTCGCGCACGTCCACGCCGGCGCGCAGCACCGCCAGGGTCGCGGCGCGGTAGATCGCGCCGGTGTCCACGTGCGGCACGCCCAGGCGCAGCGCCAACGCCGCGGCCACGGTGGACTTGCCGGAGCCGGCCGGCCCGTCGATCGCGACGACCGTCATGCGGCGGCCTCCCAGCGCAGCCCCAGCCGCGCGAGGTCCGCCCAGAAGCGCGGGTAGGTCTTGCGCACGCACCAGGGCTCCTCGATCACGATCCCGGGAACGCGGGCGGCCAGCGCCGCGAACGCCATCGCGAGGCGGTGGTCGTCGTGGGTGTCCAGCCGCACCGGTGCCGCGAGCTCCGGCACGCCGCCGCGGATGCGCAGCCCGTCGGGCAGCTCCTCCGCGTCCACGCCGGCCTTCGCCAGCTCGCCGGCCAGGGCGGCGATGCGGTCGGTCTCGTGCCCGCGCACCACGGCGACGTTGCGCAGCACCGTCTCGCCATCGGCCACGGCCGCCAGCACGGCGGCGCTGGGCAGCTGGTCCGGCATGGCGCCCAGGTCCCACTCCCCCAGCCCGCGCAGCCGCGGCGGCCCGGTCACGGTGAGCGCGGAGCCGTCCTGCTGCACGCCGCAGCCCATCGCCGCCAGCAGGCGCGGGAAGGCCGCGTCCGCCTGGAGCGTGCGCTCGGCCACGTTGGTGACCGTCACGGCGCCGCCACTCGCCGCCGCCACGGTCCACAGGTGCGCCGCGGCGCTCGCGTCGTAGTCCACTTCGACGTCGCGGGCGGTGTAGCCGCCCCGCGCCACGAGCCAGCGGCCGTCGCCGCCGCCGACCCGCGCGCCCCAGTCGCGCATGGCCTCGGCGGTCAGCTCGACGTAGGACAGCGCCGCCTCGCCGTGGACCTGCAGCTCCACGTCGGCCTCGCGCGCGTACGGCGCCACCAGCAGCACGGCGCTCGCGAACTGGCTGCTGGCGCCGACGTCCACCCGCACCGGACCGCCCCGCAGGCCGCCCCCGCCGGTGCGCACGGGCGGGTGGCCGTCGCGGTCACGGACGTCGGCGCCCAGGTCGCGCAGCGCGCCCGTCAGCGCGGCGATGGGGCGGCGCAGCAGCGACGGCCCGCCGGTGAGCTCCACCGGCCCGTCGGCCAGCGTGGCCAGCGCCGCGCCGAAGCGCATCGTGGTGCCCGACAGCAGCACGTCGACCGGGGCGCCCGGCGCCGACAGGCGCCCGCCCGTGCCGCGGACGTGCCACGCGCCCTCACCGTCGCGCACGTCCGCGCCGAGCGCCGCGACCAGCCGGCGCATGGCGCGCGTGTCGTCGCTGTCGAGCGGGTGGCGCAGCGCGCTGTCGCCTTCGGCCAGCGCCGCCAGGACCAGCAGGCGGTTGGTGACGCTCTTGCTCCCCGGCGCCGCCAGGGCGCCGGCGGCACGGCCGGGCTGGACGCGCACGGCGGCGTCCGGAAGCTCCCGGCCGGTCATGACGACAGCTCGGAGACCTCGTAGCCGCGCGCCTCCAGTGCCTGGCGCGCCAGCTCGGCCTGCGCGGCTCCCAGGATCGCCATGCGCAGGCGGCCGCGCCCGCCCTCCGGCGAGTGCTCGATCCCGAAGTCCTCGATGTTCACGCCGGCGCCGCCCACCGTGGTCGTGACCTCCGCGAGCACGCCGGGGCGGTCCGGGATCGGCAGGGACAGCTCGACCAGCTCGCCCGCGGGGGTCTCCTTGCCCGGCAGCGTGCGGCGCGCGTCACGGGCCTGGCTCAGCAGCCGCCGCAGGCCGTCGTCGTCGGCGCCCTGAAGGACCGCGCGCAGCGCCCGCACGCGCTCCTCGTAGTCGGCCAGCACGGCGACGATCGCGTCGCGGTTCTCCGCGCAGATGTCCAGCCACAGGTCCGGGTTGCTGGCCGCCACGCGCGTGGCGTCGCGGAAGCCGCCGGCGGCCAGCAGCAGCAGGCCGGCGTGCTCGCTGCGCGCCCGTTCCGCCGCCAGGTTCATCAGGGTGGAGGCGGCCAGCTGCGGCAGGTGGCTGACCACGGCCACCAGGAGGTCGTGGCGGTCCGGGCCCACGGCCAGCACGCGCGCGCCCAGCGCCGCGACCAGCCCGTGCAGGCGCTGGTAGGCGACCGGGTCGGTGTGCGTGGTCGGCGTGAGCAGGTAGGTCGCGCCCACGAAGAGGTCCGGGCTGGCGTGGGCGGCGCCGGTCTCGGCCGAGCCGGCCATCGGATGGCCGCCGATGACGTGCACGCCGTCGGGCACGGCGCGCTGCATCGCGTCGACGAGCCCGCCCTTCACGCTGCCCACGTCGGTGAGGATGGCGCCCTGGCGCATGGCGGGGCCCACCTCCTCGGCCATGCGGGGGATCTCCGACACCGGCACGGCCAGGAACACCACGTCGGCGTCGGCCACGGCGTCCCGCGGAGTGGCGGCCCAGTCGTGGACGACGTCGCGCTCGGCGGCCTGCGCGGCGGCGTCCTGCGCGGCGTCGTAGCCGACGACGCGTTCCACGGCCTGGGCGGCATGCTTGCGCAGGGCGAGCCCAAGAGAGCCGCCCACCAGGCCGGTGCCGATGATCGCCACGCGCATGGGCCCCAGGCTACCGGGCCTCCGGAGCGGCCCCGTGACGGGCGGCCTGCCCGGTCGGCCGGAGGGCGCGACTTGGCCCAGCGGCCGAAGGCCGCTATTCAGGCAGGTCGCTGCGCAGCTGGCGGGCCCCGTGCAGGTAGACGTGGTGCAGCTCGGCGCGAGGCCGGTCGGTGTAGACGTGGGCCATGAGCCGGATGCACAGCGGCACGCCGCTGCCACCGGTGATGTCGAGCTCCCGGGCGCACAGCATCGGCACGTCGGAGATGCCGGCGGCGCGCACGGCGGCGGCGGGGAACTCGCTGCGGATGTCGTCGGTGGCCGTCAGGATGAGGCTCACCATGTCGTCCGGGGACAGGCCGTTGCGCTCCATGAGCGCCTGGAGCATCTCCGCGGTGCGCTCCAGCACCTGGTCGCGGCTGTCGGACTCCAGCGTCGTGGCGCCCCGCAGCGCCGCCAGTCGGAACCCTTCGATCACGACGCCGCCCTGCGCGACCCGCTGTCGCCGGACTCCGGCGCCCCCAGCCCGACGGACGCGTACAGCGCCCGCACCTCCGCCCCGGTCAGGGGGCGGGACTTGCCGGGCGAGATGTCGCCGAGCGGGAGCGGGCCGATCTTCACGCGGGCCAGGCGCTCCAGGTTCATGCCGACCGCCGCGAGCATGCGCCGCACCTCGCGCTTGCGTCCCTCGGTCAGCACGATCTCCAGCAGCGTCCGGTCCTGCGCGCTGCCGAGCTCGCGCACCGACCTGGCCTTGGCGAGCCCGTCCTCCAGCTCCACGCCGTCCAGCAGCGTCCGCAGCTGGTGGCGCTTGACGGTGCCGCGCACCTGGGCGACGTAGGTCTTCTCGACCTGCCAGCGCGGGTGCGCCAGCCGGTTGGCCAGCTCGCCGTCGTTGGTGAGCACGAGCAGCCCCTCGGTGTCGCGGTCCAGCCTGCCGACCGGGTACACGCGCGGGTTCACCGGGACGAGGTCCATCACGGTGGGTCGCCCCTGCGGGTCGGTCACGGTGGTGACCACGCCCTGCGGCTTGTTCAGGAGCAGGTACACCAGGCCGGGGTTGGTGTGGATGCGCTCGCCGTCGACGGTGATGACCTGGGTGACCGGGTCCGCCTTGGCGCCCAGCGTGATGACCTGGCCGTCGACCGCCACGCGGCCCTGCGCGATGACTTCCTCGCAGGCGCGGCGGCTGCCCAGCCCCGCGGCGGCCAGGATCTTCTGGACCCGCTCCGCCTTGCCGCCGGAGGTGTCCGGGTGCTCGCTGGTCACCAGCGTTCCTCCGCGGCGGCGGGCGCGTCGCCGGCCGGCTCCTCGTCGCGCATGGCGAGCTGCTCGCCGTCGGCGACGTCGCCCCGCGCCAGCGCGTCCAGTTCCCGGCGCGCCGCCTTGTAGCCGCCCGGCGGCGGCTCCTCCGGGGGCGGGCCGGCGGGCGCCAGCTCCGGCAGCTTCGGCAGCTCGTCCAGCGACGACAGGCCCAGCCGCTCCAGGAAGCTCGCCGTGGTGGCGTACAGCAGCGGCTGGCCCGGCAGCTCGGCGCGCCCGATCTCCTCCACCAGCCCGCGGGCGAGCAGCGACCGCACCGCGCCGTCGGCGTCGACGCCGCGGATCTGCGACACCTGCGCGCGGGTGACCGGCTGCTTGTAGGCGATGATCGCCAGGGTCTCCAGGGACGCCTGCGACAGGCGGCCGGAGCGCCCGTTCAGCACGAAGCGCTCCACGTACGGAGCGGCGCCCGGGTCGGTGTAGTAGCGCCAGCCGCCCGCGACCTCGCGCAGCACGAAGCCGCGGCCGGCGTCGACGTACTCGCTGCGCAGCGCGTGCAGGGTGGCCACCACCTGCTCGGTGGGGGCCTCCAGCACCTGCGCGAGCGTGTTCGCGTCCACGGGCTCCTCGACCACCAGCAGGATGGCCTCCAGGGCCTTGCGCAGCTCGTCGTCCAGCAGCACCGACTGGGCGGGGACGGGGGAGTTGGCGGGATCGGTCACGGCTTCGGCACCTCGGCGTCCTCGGGGTCCTCTGCGGCGCGGGCGTCGTAGGCCTCCATGGTCGCGAACACGGAACCGTGCCACGGCTCGTCGGCGCGCAGCTCCACGCCGATCTCGCCGAAGCTGGCCGCCTGCTCCAGCTCCACGTGACCCAGCTTGTACAGCTCCAGCAGCGCCAGGAAGTGCACGATCACCTCGATGGGGTGACGGCAGCCGCCGGTGAGCTCGCGGAACGTCGCGCGCCCGCCGGCCCGGTCCAGCTCGTCCATGACCATGCCGGCCGCCTCGCGCACGGTCATGCGGACCGGCTGCACGTGCGACAGGTCCACCACGGGCTCCGGGCGCTCGGTGAGGGCGCGCAGCGCCAGCCGCGCGAGGTCGGCCTGGACGAGCGCTACCGCAACCTGCTGCCGGACGTGGAGCTGACCATCACGGCCGAGGAGCTCGCGCGGCGCGTAGCCGGTGAACGCCTCCATGCGCTCGGAGACCCAGCCGGCGGCCTCCTTGAAGGTGCGGTAGTCCAGCAGGCGCGCGTACAGCAGGTCGCGCGCCTCCAGCGCCAGCTCCTCCAGCTCCGGGTCGTCCTCGGACGGCAGCAGGCGCGCCGCCTTGAGCTCGATCAGCGTCGCGGCGACGACCAGGAACTCGGTGGCCACCTCCAGGTCGAGCTCGTCGAGCTGGCGGAGGACGGCGAGGTAGTCGTCGGTGATCTGCGCGATCGGGATGTCGTAGATCTCCACCTTCCGCCTGGCGATGAGGTGGAGGAGGAGGTCGAAGGGACCCTCGAACGAGCCCACCGTGACGTGATAGGTGGTGGCCATTGCGCGCCAGTCTACCGGGTGTGCTCCTCCTGACCGACGATGGTGCGCAGCAGCGTCGGCGGCCGCGGCACGTCCCGGTCGACCAGCCGGACGATCTCCGCCAGGCGCGCCGCCGCCATGTCGGCGTCGTCGCGGCCGCGCGCGTGGACGACCGCCAGCGGCTGCCCCGCCTCCACACGGTCGCCGATCTCCACGCGCAGCTCCACGCCCACCGCCGGGTCGACGGCGTCCTCCTTGCGCGCCCGCCCCGCTCCCAGCTGCGAGGACAGCTCGCCGACGGCGCGGGCCGGCACGGCCTCCACCACCCCGCCGCGCGGTGCCGGCGCCTCCACGACGACGGGGGCGCGCGGCAGCACGGCCCCGGGGTCGTCGCACACGGCGGGGTCGCCGCCCTGGGCGGCGATCATGGCGCGCAGCCGTTCCAGCGCCTGGCCGACGCGCCACAGCGCGCGCAGCTCGTCGCGGGCGCCGTCCGCCCCGGCGTCGCCGCCCGCCGATCCGGACGCGCCCGCCCGGACCCGCATGAGGGCGGCGGAGGCCAGGTCCAGGGCCAGCTCCGCCAGCCGCCCGCGCGGCTCCTCGCGCAGCAGCCGGACGCACTCGGCGACCTCCAGGGCGTTGCCGATGCCGGTGCCCAGCGGCTGGTCCATGGCGCTGACCAGCGCGACGGTGCGCCGCCCCGCGGCCGTGCCGATGCGCACGCACAGCTCCGCCAGCGCCGCGGCCGCCGCCTCGTCCGGCATGAAGGCGCCGTCACCGGCTTTGACGTCCAGCACGATGTGCGCGGCGCCGGAGGCGAGCTTCTTGGACATCACGCTGGAGGCGATCAGCGCCACGGACGGGACCGTGGCGGTGACGTCGCGCAGCGCGTACAGCGCCTTGTCGGCCGGCACCAGGCGCTCGGACTGCGCGGCCACCACGCAGCCGACCTCCTCGGCGATGCGGCGCGCCTCGTCCGGGTCCAGGGCGGTGCGCAGGCCGGGGATGGCTTCCAGCTTGTCCAGCGTGCCGCCGGTGTGGCCCAGGCCGCGGCCCGACAGCTTGACCAGCGTGCAGCCGGCGGCCGCCAGCAGCGGCGCCACCAGAAGCGTGGTGCCGTCGCCGACACCGCCGGTGGAGTGCTTGTCCACGGTGGGGCCTGGAACGCCGGACAGGTCCATGCGGTCGCCGCTGCGCAGCAGCACGTCGGTCAGCGCGATCGCCTCGTCGTCGCTGAACCCGCGCAGCACGCCGGCCATGAGCAAGGCGGCCATCTGGCCCTCCATGACGGCGCCGTCCAGGTAGCCGCGCACGAGCCAGTCAAGCTCCGCGGCGCTCAGCTCGCCGCCGTCGCGCTTGCGCGCCACCAGGTCCACGGCCCGCAGCCGCATGGCAGGTCCTTTCTCACCTCGCGCGGGGATGCGCCCGCTCGTACACCGAGCGCAGGCGGCTCCCGCTGACCAGCGTGTACACCTGCGTCGTGTTGACGCTGGCGTGGCCGAGCAGCTCCTGCACCACACGCACGTCCGCGCACCGGTCGATCAGGTGTGTCGCGAAGGAGTGCCGCAGCGTGTGCGGCGACACGCGCTCGCCCAGGCCGGCGTCCTCCGCGTGCCGCTTCACGATCTTCCAGCCGCCCTGGCGGGTCAGCCTGCCGCCGCGGCGGTTCACGAACAGCGCCGGGCCGGCGGCCCGCAGGGCCGGCCGCCCGCGCACCAGCCAGGCGTCCACGGCGGCCGCCGCGACGCGCCCGATCGGCACGATGCGCTCCTTGCGGCCCTTGCCCAGGCAGCGCACGGAGCGGGCCGCCAGGTCGACGTCGTCCACGTCGAGCTCCACCAGCTCGGTGATGCGCAGGCCGGCGGCGTACAGCAGCTCGAGCATGGCGCGGTCGCGCAGCGCGACCGGCTCGTCGCCCACCGGCGAGGCCAGCAGGCGCTCGATCTCCTCCAGGTGCAGCGCCTTGGGCAGCGGGCGTTTCGGCCGGGGGCCGCTGAGCTCCGTGGACGGGTCGAACCGCGCCAGCCCCTCGCGCACCAGGAAACGGTGCAGCCCGCGCACCGACACCAGCGTGCGGGCGATCGTGGAGGCCGCGTACGGCTTGCCGGCGGCGGTCGTGGCGTCGCGCAGCCAGGCGACGAACCCGGCCAGGTCGCCGTCCGTGGCCGTCAGCGGGTCGTCCGTGCCGATGCCCGCCAGGTAGCGCCCGTAGACGGCGAGGTCACGCTCGTAGGCCACCAGGCTGTGCCGCGACAGTCCTCGTTCCACACGCAGGTAGTCCAGGTAGCGCCTGGCGTGCTGCGGCAGTGCGACCGGGACCACCTCCTCGGACCTCGTTGGCGTGCCGAGCCAGGCTATCACTTTGTTGACATAACCATTGTTGTGGACAGCGGAGTTGCGCGATCTGGCCTGGGATCTCAGCCTCATCACATGTCCATGCCACTCGCACGGGGAGCCGACGACATGTACGCCGATGACGACGACCGTCCCGCCACGAAGAAGGACCTGCGCGTGCTCGGGGCCGAACTGCGCGCGGAGTTGCATCAGGTGCGCGCGGACCTGCTGGACACGATCAGCAGCCGCACCACAACGTTGTTCTTCAGCCAGATCGCGGCTGTGGCGGCGGTCGCGGCGATCGCGTTCGCGGACTGATCTCAGTGCACGCCGCGCTGCAGGCGCGTCAGCAGGATCCCGATCACCGTCTTGGCGTCCCGGATCTCCCCGGCGGCCACCATGGCGACCGCCTCGTCCAGGGGCACCCACACGACCTCCATGTCGGCCTCCTCGTGGGCGGCGGTGAAGCCGTCGGGAGTGCCCGTCTCGCGCAGGTCGTCGGCCAGGTACAGGGTCGTGCCCTCGTCGGTCCACCCCGCCGAGTTGTGGAAGGACAGCAGGGGGTCCAGCCGCCCGGCGGACCAGCCGGTCTCCTCCTCCAGCTCCCGCCGCGCCGCGTCCGCCGGGTCCTCGCCCTGGCGGTCGAGCTTGCCGGCGGGCAGCTCCAGCAGGCGCTCGCCCACGGGGTGGCGGTACTGGCGCAGCAGCAGCACCCGGCCCTGCGCGTCCAGCGCCACCACGGCCACGGCGTCGGGGTGCTCGACGATCTCCCGCTCGGCCTGCGAGCCGTCGGCGAAGCGGACGGTGTCCACGCGGATGTTCGACAGCTTTCCGGAGAACGGGCGCTCGCTGGCGGTGACGGTGACGTCGCTCATCGCGCGAGCCTATCCCCCGCCGCGGGCGCGGCTACGCGCTGGGCAGCAGCGCGGCACGGTGGACGCGGGCGTGCCAGGCGCCGGCCAGCGCGGCGACCAGCACCAGCAGCAGCGCGGGCAGTGGCGCCTCGCTGGCCAGGGCCAGCGCCACCACGACGTTCATCGCCACCACGGCCGTGCTCACCACGCGCAGCGTGCGCGGCTTGAGGCCGCCCGCCCCCTTGGCGAACAGGTCCGGGTGCCGGGTGGGCAGCCGTGCCGCCGCCAGGCACACCGCGGCGATGGCCACCACCAGCCCGAGGTTCATGAGCACGCCGAGGAAGGTCTTGTCCGGTCCGGCCAGCAGCGAGAGCAGGCTGCCGGCGAAGCACACCGACAGGGCGACGTGGGGCGTGCCGAAGCGGCGGTTCACGGTCCCGACCGAACGGGGGAACAACCCCTCCTCGGCCACCACGAGCATGCCGCGCGACACCAGCGCGAACACGCCGTTGATGGTGGTCACGCCGGCCACCACGGCGCCGCCGAGGATGAACACGCTGACGGCGCCCGGCGACATGAACGCCTGCGCCACCTCCACCAGGGTGGTGCCGTCCATCGTCTGCCAGGGCACCGCCCCGACGGCGACCACGGTGATGCCCACGTACAGCGCCAGGACGATCAGCATGCCCAGGGGCAGCACGGCCCCGAAGACGCGGCCCGGATCGACGACTTCCGCCCCCACCTCGACCACGAACAGCCCGCCGGCCAGCAGCGCGTACAGCAGCACGGTCGCGGTGACCAGGCCCATCGCCCCGCCGGGCAGCGGGTCGGCGAAGCGCGCCGCCTCGACGTCGCCCCAGCCCATCGCCACGAACAGCACCAGCGCGCCGACCAGCACGAACAGCAGGACGCTCTGCACGGCCATGGCCAGGCGCACGCCCAGCAGGTTGAGGACGAAGAAGACCACGAGCACGGCGACGGCCAGCGTCTCGGCCGGCCAGCTCACCCAGGACAGGCGCGCCAGGTACTCGCCGGTCATCAGCGCGAACAGCGGCTGGCCGCCGATCACGATGGAAAGCAGCAGCGCCGCGGCGGCCATGTACGCGCCGCGCGGGCTCCACAGCTTCATGTAGCGGTAGGACGCGCCGGCGGTCGGGTAGGCGCGCGCGAGCACGCGGTAGGGCACGATCGCGAGCAGTGCGGGGATGGCCGACAGCGCCATCGCCAGCGGCAGCGACGGCCCGGTCTCGGCCGCGGCGATGTTGACCAGCACGAACAGCCCGCCGCCGATGTTGATGCCGACGGACAGCGCGAGCAGGCCCAGGAAGCCGATGTCGCGCCGGAGGTTGCCCTCGCCGGCCCCCATGGCCTCGCTCACGGCGCGGGCGCGGTCTCCGTGGCGTCCACGACGATCCGTGCCGACGCCTCCACCTCGGCTCGTGCCGACGGTTCTGGCTCGGCTCGTGCCGATGGTTCTGCCTCGGCTCGTGCCGATGGTTCGGGCAGCCGGCCGGCCTGGGCGAGCATGCGCTCGCGCGCCGCGCCGACGAAGTCGCGGAACAGTGGGTGCGGGCGGTTGGGCCGCGAGCGGAACTCCGGGTGCGCCTGGGTGGCGACGAACCACGGGTGCCCGGGGATCTCGACGAACTCCACCAGGCGGTCGTCCGGGGACAGCCCGCTGAACGCCATGCCGGCCTCGGCCAGCCGCGGCCGGTAGCGGTTGTTGACCTCCCAGCGGTGGCGGTGGCGCTCGTAGACGACCGGCTCGCCGTAGGCGGCGGCCGCCCTGGTGCCCTGGACCAGCTTGGCCGGGTACAGGCCCAGCCGCATGGTGCCGCCCATGTCCGTGACGTCGCGCTGGTCGGCCATGAGGTCCACCACGGGGTCCGGCGTGTGCGGGTCGAACTCGCTGGAGTTGGCCTCGGCCAGGCCGAGCACGTGGCGCGCGAACTCCACCACGGCGACCTGCAGGCCGAGGCAGATGCCGAGGTAGGGGGTGTCGCGTTCGCGCGCGAAGCGGGCGGCGTTGATCTTGCCGTCGATGCCGCGCACGCCGAAGCCGCCGGGCACCAGGACACCGTGGACGCCGCGCAGCGCGCGCTCGGCCGCGTCCGCGTCGCTGAGGTCGTCGGCGGGGACCCACTCGATCTCGACGTCCACGCCGTGGTGTGCCGGGCCGACCGCCCGCTGTCGCCGGAGCTCAAGCGCAAGATCGCGCTGCTCTC
>DATMKC010000287.1:0-7077 GCA_035553555.1 Egibacteraceae bacterium
GCGGGATCCTGGCCGCCGGCCCCGCGGTGGCCCGCAGGCTGCGCGGCCCGCGCCGGGTGCGCGCCGCCGTCGCGGCCGCGGTGGCCGCGCAGCTGGCCGTGACACCGCCGCTGCTGTGGCGCCTGGGTGAGGCGCCGCTGCTCGCGCTGCCCGCGAACGTGCTGGCCGTGCCGCTGGCGGGCGCGGCGCAGCTGGCCGGCCTGGCCGCCGGCGCGGTCGGCCAGGTCGACGCGCGCGGGGGAGCGGCCCTGGCGTCGCTGGCCGGGCCGCCGCTGCACGCGCTGCGCGGCGTGGCGGCCGCGTTCGCCGGCGGGCCCAAGCTGCGCGTCGACGTGACGTTGCCCGCCGAGGTGGCGCGGCTGCTGCCCGGGGCGCTGCCGGCGCAGGTGCCCGCCCTGGCGCTCACGGCGCTGGACGTCGGGCAGGGCGACGCGGTCGTCGTCGAGGCGCCGGGTCCCCGGCGCGCCGTGCGGATGCTGGTGGACGCCGGGCCGGATCCCCGTCGCGCCGCCGCGATGCTGCGGCGCCTGGGGGTGGAGCGGCTCGATGTCGCGGTGCTCAGCCACGGCGACCTCGACCACAGCGGCGGCATGCCGGAGGTGCTGCGGCGGCTGCGGCCCGCCGCGCTGGTCGTCGGACCGCATCCGCCCGTGGCGCGCGGCAGCCCGGCCGCACGGTCGCTGGATGCCGCCCGCCGCCTCGGCATCCCGGTCGTGCGCGTGCACGGCGGCCAGTCGTTCCGGCTGGGCGGGGCGCTCGTGGAGGTGCTCGGCCCGCCGCGCGCCGGCCTGCCCGGCGCGCCGCCGAACGAGCACAGCCTCCTGCTGCGGGTGCACGGGCCGGGCGGGCGCATCCTGCTCACGGGCGACAGCGAGGTGCTGGCGCAGGAGTGGGCGCTGCGCACGCCGTGGCGGCTGCGCGCCGAGGTGCTGAAAGTGCCCCACCATGGCGGCGCCACCAACGCCGAGGGGTTCCTGGCGGCCGTCGGCGCGCACACCGCCGTGGTGTCGGCCGGCGCGGGCAACCCCTACGGGCACCCGCACCCGGACGTGCTGGCGGCCCTGGACGGGGTGAAGGTGCTCCGCACGGACCTGCACGGCACCGTCCGCCTGCGCCTCCAGGCGTGCTCGTACACTCACCGCCATGCCGCGACCGCCCGCCTACCTGCTCGCCGGACCCGAGGAGCTGCTGCTGCGCCGGGCCGCCGACCAGGTGCTCGCCGAGCTGCGCGAGGAGGCGGCCGGCGACCTGGACGTCACGGAGGTGCGCGCGTCGGAGCTGGGCGAGCACGGCCTGCCCGACCTGCGCACCGCCTCGCTGTTCGGCGGCGCGCGCGCCGTGGTGATCCGCGAGGCGCAGGACCTGCCGGCCGAGGCGAGCGCCGCGCTCGCCGCGGAGCTGGAGGGCACGCCGCCGGACGCCGCCATCGTGCTGCTCGCCACGGGCACCGGGCGCATCCAGAAGCTCGCCAAGCGCGTCAAGGAGCTGGGCGGCCGCGTCGATGTCGCGCCGCCCAAGGACTGGGAGGACGCGAAGTGGGCCGCGCTGGTCGCGGCCGAGTTCCAGCGCCACGGCCGCGCCGCCGCCAAGGACGCGGTGCAGGCGATCCTGTCGCACGCCGGGCTGGACGTCGGCGGCATCGCCGAGAAGGTCGCGCAGGTGTGCGCCACCGCGCCCGCGGGCCAGGTCGGCGCCGAGCACGTCGAGGCGGTGGTGGTCGGCCACGGCAACCGCGGCTCCTTCGCCGTCGCCGACGCGATGTGCGACCGGGACGCCGCCGAGGCGCTGCGCCTGCTGCGCGGTGTGCTGGACGGCGGCGACGACCCGGTCATGGTGCTGGGCGCCCTGGCCTACCGGCTGCGCTCCATCGTCGCGGTGGCCGCCGGGGTGGACGGCAAGGCGGTGGGGCTGAACATCTCGCCCGGCCAGGCGCGGCGCCTGCAGGGTGTGCGCCGCAACTTCGGGCCGGGCGAGCTGACGCGGGCCTACCGCCTGCTGGCCCGGGCCGACGTCGAGATCAAGGGCGGCGTGCTGCCGCCGCAGCTCGTCATCGAGCGGGCGGTCGCGGAGATCGCCACGCGCGGCTGAGCCCTTGACCCACTGAGCCTAATGTCGTTAGGGTTTCCTAGCGGTGCTAGGAGGCTGCATGGGCAGGCGGGAGGAGCGGCGGGAGCGCACGCTCGCGGAGATCCGCGAGGCGGCGATCGGCTGCATGGCGGACGAGGGCGTCGCCGGGCTCAACCTCAGCGAGGTGGCGCGGCGGGTGGGCATGCGCACGCCGTCCCTCTACGAGTACTTCCCGTCCAAGCTGGCCGTCTACGACGACCTGTTCGGCCTGGGCGTGCGCCGCTGCCAGGCCGCCGTCGAAGAGGCCGTCGACGGCCTGGCTCCCGGGATCGGCCGCCTGGCCGCGGGCAACGTGGCGTTCGTGTCCTGGTGCGCGGCCAACCCGGTGCTGGCCCAGCTGCTGTTCTGGCGGCCCGTCCCGGGCTTCGAGCCCTCGCCCGCCTCCTACGCCGAGGCGCGGCGCATGCTGGAGCGCCTGCGCGAGGAGCTCGCGGACACCGCCCGGGCCGGCGAGCTGTCGCCGGACGCCGCGCGCGACGAGGGGCTGGCGCTGTACACCGCCCTGACGCAGGGCGTGGTGTCCCAGCATCTGGCCAACGAGCCCGGCGTGCCGTTCGAGAAGGGGCGCTTCACCGCCCTGCTGCCCGTCCTGCTGGAGCTGTTCCGTCACCGCTACGCCCCGAAGGAGCCCCGATGACCACCACGCTGACGCGCGCGGCGGAGCTGCCGCCGCTGGACCGCGACGCCGGGTACCGCATCGCCCGCGCCGAGCTGGACGCGAGCATCGCCTTCTACGCCGCGCTCGGCGCGCAGGAGTGGGACGCGCCCACGGCGTGCGCGCCATGGCGCGTCCGCGAGATGGTGGCGCACATGGTCGGCGCGATGGACGAGTCGATCCGCTTCCGCGTGCTGCTGCGCCACGTGCGGCAGGGGCGCAGGCGCTACCCGGACAAGTCGGACCTCGACGCGTTGAACGAGGCGCAGGTCGACGAGCGGCGCGACTGGCCGCCCGAGGCGCTGCTGCGGGCGTTCCGCGACCTTGGCCCGCGCGCCGTCGAGGCGCGGCGCAAGCTCCCGGCGCCGCTGCGCGCCGTCCGCATCCCCAAGCCCGACGGCGGGCGCATGAGCCTGGCCTACCTCAACGACGTCATCTACCCGCGCGACCTGTGGATGCACCGGCTCGACGCGGCGCGCGCCACGGGACGCGACTTCACCCTGGGCGAGCACGACCGCGCGCTGGTGGCCGGCGTGGTGCGCGACCTGGCCCTGGGCTGGACCGGGCCGGACGTCACGCTGACGCTCACCGGGCCGGCCGGCGGAAGCTGGGCGCTGGGACAGCGTCCCGGGCCGGAGCTGCGCATGGACGCGGTCGCCTGCTGCCTGCTGCTGTCGGGTCGCGAGCCGGGCGCGTCGCCGCAGGCGGCGCCCGGCGCGGAGGCGGCGGTGCCGGTCCTGCGCGCCGCCCGGGTGCTGTTCTGACCCTGCTGGCCCGCGGAACGCGAAACGGCGCCCCGAGGGGCGCCGCATGCGAAGCGACCGAAGCGTCCTAGGAGGACAGCGAGGACAGCTTCTTGGCCATCTTGGACTTGTGGTTGGCCGCGAAGTTGCCGTGCACGATGCCCTTCTGCGCGGCCTTGTCGAGCTGGCGCGCCGCAACCTGGAAGGCCTCCTGCGCCGCCCCGGCGTCGCCACCCTCGGCCGCCGTGCGGAACTTCTTCAGCTGCGTCTTCAGCGCACTGCGCACCGCCTTGTTGCGCAGGCGCGCCGTCTCGTTCTGGCGGTTGCGCTTGATCTGGCTCTTGATGTTGGCCATGCGGGCTTCAGTTCCTTGGACGCTGGTCGGGGAGGCTGCTCGGTCTGGGCGCGCGCGGAGAGATCCGGCGCACGGACGTGACGGCGAGTGTAGCGGGGGGCTGTGGAGCCGTCCACCTGGCGGCCCGGCTACCATCGGCCCCACATGACGTACGACCTCGCGCGCATCCGCAACTTCGCCATCATCGCCCACGTCGACCACGGCAAGTCGACGCTGGCCGACCGTATGCTGCAGGCCACCGGCCTGGTCAGCGACCGTGACATGCGCGCGCAGTACCTCGACAAGATGGACATCGAGCGCGAGCGCGGCATCACCATCAAGGCGCAGGCGGTGCGCATGCCGTACAAGGCCGCCGACGGCAGCGAGTACCTGCTGAACCTCATCGACACGCCGGGCCACGTCGACTTCAGCTACGAGGTCAGCCGCGCGATGAACGCCTGCGAAGGCGCGATCCTGCTGGTGGACGCGGCGCAGGGCATGCAGGCCCAGACCATCGCGAACCTGTACGTCGCGATCGAGGCCGGCCTGGAGATCATCCCGGTCATGAACAAGATCGACCTGCCGGCCGCGCGGCCGGAGCAGGTCGCCCTGGAGATCGCGAGCCTGCTGGGCGGCGACCCCGAGGACATCCTCGCGGTGTCGGCCAAGACCGGGCAGGGCGTGCCCGAGGTGCTGGAGCGGGTGGTGGAGCGCATCCCCGCGCCGAAGGGCGAGCCGGACCGGCCGCCGCGCGCGCTCATCTTCGACTCCGTCTTCGACCCCTACCGCGGCGTCGTCGTCTACTTCCGTGTCATCGAGGGCGTGTTCCGGCCGGACATGGACATCCACCTCATGGCGACCGGCTTCCACAACTCCATCGACGAGCTCGGCGTGGTGTCCCCGGAGCCCAAGCCGGTCGACGCGCTGGGACCGGGGGAGGTGGGCTACCTCACCGCGGCCATCAAGGAGGTCGGCAAGGCCAAGGTCGGCGACACCATCACCGACCACGGCCGTCCCGCGGCCGAGCCGCTGCCCGGCTACCGCGAGCCCACCCCGATGGTGTTCAGCGGCCTGTACCCGGTGGACAGCGACGACTTCCCGGAGCTGCGCGACGCCCTGGAGAAGCTGCGGCTCAACGACGCCAGCTTCACGTTCGAACCGGAGACGTCCGTGGCGCTGGGCTTCGGCTTCCGCTGCGGCTTCCTGGGGCTGCTCCACATGGAGATCATCTCCGAGCGGCTGGACCGCGAGTTCGACATCCCGCTGGTCACCACGGCGCCCAACGTGGCCTACGAGGTGCACCTGGAGGAGATCGCCGTCAAGCCGAACGAGGAGATGGTCCTCACGGTGTCCAACCCGGCGGAGCTGCCGCCGCCCAACAAGATCGACTTCATCCTGGAGCCGGTCGTGAACGCCATGTTGATCTGCCCCACGGAGTACGTGGGCGCGGTGATGCAGCTGTGCGAGGGCCGCCGCGGCGTGATGAAGGCCATGGACTACATGACCGAGGAGCGCGTGGAGCTGCGCTACGAGCTGCCGCTGGCGGAGATCATCTTCGACTTCTACGACCGGCTGAAGTCAGGAACGCGCGGTTATGCCTCGCTTGACTACGAGCCGGGCGGCATGCGCCGCAGCAAGCTCGCCAAGGTCGACATCCTGCTCAACGGCGAGCCGGTGGACGCGTTCAGCTCCATCGTCCACGTCGACAAGGCCTACGACTACGGCAAGCGCATGGTCAACAAGCTCAAGGAGCTCATTCCCCGGCAGATGTTCGACGTGCCGATCCAGGCGGCGATCGGCTCCAAGATCATCGCCCGCGAGACCGTGAAGGCCCGCCGCAAGGACGTGCTGGCCAAGTGCTACGGCGGCGACATCACGCGCAAGCGCAAGCTCTTGGAGAAGCAGAAGGAGGGCAAGAAGCGCATGAAGAACGTGGGGTCGGTGGAGATCCCGCAGGAGGCCTTCGTCGCCGCGCTCTCCGTGGGGGGCGACTGACCCTGGCGTCCTCGCGGCGTTGCGGGGCCGCCCCACGCTGGAGACGACTCGTTTCCCACAGATTCAATTTCGTGGGTTGACCTGTCGCAGTCGCGTTGTATGGTATCGAACATGTGTTCGAGTACGGGGTTCGAGATCGACGCGGCGCTGGCCACCGCGGACCTTCACGGTCTGCTGGACGTGGCCGAGCGCGCGTTGCGCCGCGCCAAGACGCTGCCGCTGGGCGGCGCCGTCGACGATGTGGCGTTGACCCAGGCCGTGCAGCGCCTGGAAGCTGTGAGCAGGGTCGCGGAGTCGCACAAGTGCGCGGTCGTGGGCGAGATCGAGCAGCGCCACGCCGCCCGCGGCCAGTCCGCCGCGTCCACCGAGGACCTGCTGACGCGCGTGCTGCACCTCACCCCTGGTGAGGCCAAGGCGCGCACCGAACTCGCGGCAGGGCTGAAGCAGTTGCCGGACACGGCTGCGGCGTTCGCGGACGGCCGCGTGGGCCTGTCCCAGGCCGCGGTGGCCGTCAAGAAGGCCGCCGAGGTCGCCGGCCGTGACGACGCCGAGGTGCTGCTCGCCACGATTGACCGGACGGCGTCGACGGTGGGGCAGACGACGAACCGGACGAGGTTGGCCCGTGAGATCGACACCGCGGTCGCGAAAACCGGTGTGGATGTGTTGGCGGAGCGGGAACGCCGCGCGTTTCAGGACCGCAAGCTCCAATGGTCCGTCCGTGACGGCATGGACGTGCTCACCGCACACCTGGACCCCATTGGGGCGGCCACGGTGCGGGGGATGCTGGACGCCCTGTCGGACAAGACGTCGGAGCGTGACAGCCGGACGTTCGTGCAACGCCAGGCTGACGCGCTGGTGGACCTGGCGACGCTGGCGCACACCGCCCGCAACATCGCCAAGACCACGATGCCGCCGTCCAAAGTGCTGCTGATCACCACCCCCGACGCCCTGCACGGTCTCCCAGGCGCGGAGCCCGCGACGATCGACGGTCACGGACCCGTCTCACCCGAGCTCGCGCGGCAGCTGTGCTGCGACTCGGCGGTGACGCCGGTGGTGACCGGCCGCAACGGCGAGGTCCTGGACGTGGGTCGTGAAGAGCGGCTGCCGACGACCAAGCAGCGCAACGCGGTGATCGCCCGCGACAAGACCTGCGTCGGCTGCGACGCGCCCGTGTCCAGATGCCAGATCCACCACATCAAGTGGTGGGGCAAAGGCGGCGCCAC